>NZ_CAWQTY010000108.1:0-66398 GCF_963897815.1 Xenorhabdus sp. Sc-CR9 | reverse complement strand
AGCAGTAGCTACTCGGTATGACAAATTAGCAAGAAATTATGAAAGTCTCGTTGCTTTGGCATTTTCAATCATGTGGCTCCCTATGTGGGTCGATTGAAACATGTACAACAAAGGTCAACACGCTCTAGTTAAAGAGATGACAACGATGATGATAACGAGGTCAGCAACTCAATGTGGAAAAGCCGATTATGGTTGGTTACAGGCTCGATATACTTTTTCATTCGGTCACTATTTTGACCCAAAATTTTTGAACTACCAATCGTTACGTGTTCTTAATCAGGAAGTTCTGGCACCAAAAGCCGAATTTCAGCCTAAATCTTATCCTCACGTCGATATTTTGAATATTATCCTGCAAGGAGAAGCTCAATATCGTGACAGTGAGGGAAATTATATCCATGCAAAACAAGGTGATTGCTTGCTGTTTTCTGCTCGTCAGGGCATTAGTTATAGTGAACTCAATCCCAGTGACAAAATACCCATGACGAGGATGCAACTCTGGCTCAATGCCTGTCCTCAGCAAGAACCCCTGCCATTACAACGTAAAATTTTGCCAGATAGGCCGTTAACATTGCTGGCCTCCCCCACATCAGAAAACAGCAGCATGTACCTGCGCCAACAAGTGTGGATAAGCTATTTTGTGATAAAACCCCGAGAACACCAAACTTTGTCTTTATGGAACAAATATGCCTACCTGCAATCTATCAGAGGCAATGCAAGGATCAGCAGCAGGACAGATGAAGTTGTGATTCAGTGTGGAGATGGTGTATTTATTCAGGAAGAACAAGAAATCACATTGCAAGCAGACACGCTGTTTCGGGGACTGTTAATTGATTTGGCAGAGTGATTTTTCTGGCCCAGTTTTTTCTGGTTCAGTTTTTTCTGACTTAGTATTCATTTCATCTGACCAAGAAATGAATAAACCCCACAGAGTAAATACTCTGTGGGGCTAAATTTATGAAGTTGACCGATAAGCCGGGTTCTGTCTTGGACAGCCATTCATCTAGGCCAGCACTTGCGCACTGGCTCAAGCAACCTACCCGGGTTCGGTACGGGCCGTACCATATGAACCCCTATTTGGTCTTGCTCCGGGTGGAGTTTACCGTGCCACGGACTGTTGCCAGCCGCGCGGTGCGCTCTTACCGCACCCTTTCACCCTTACCTGATCCCAAACTTATTTTTGCAAATAAGCCGGGCCATCGGCGGTTTGCTCTCTGTTGCACTGGTCGTAGGCTTTCACCTCCCAGACGTTATCTGGCACCCTGCCCTATGGAGCCCGGACTTTCCTCCCCTTTACTTCTCCCGGAGGAGAGCGGTAAAGCGGCGACTGTCTGGTCAACTCCGGCGCGGATTATAAGGGGTTTACTATCCGATGTATAGGAATTTTCACACGTCGTCTTTAATTTGCTCAATGACAGGTTTCAATTAACTGTCTTGATCAAGAGCGTAACGGTACAATGCATTTTTCTTCACGCCGTGTATCTCAGCCGCCAATGCCGCTGCCTTTTTCAATGGCAGCTCTTTTTGCAGCAATGTCAATGTCCGCAAGGCTTCCGGTGGCAAACTATCTTCCGCTGGTTTACGGTAGCCTTCCACAATCAGCACCATTTCACCACGGCGACGGGTTTCATCTTCCCTGACCCATGCCAGAAGTTCTCCCGCAGGCATTCCTTGAATGGACTCCCACGTCTTGGTCAGTTCCCGGGCCAACACAACATACCGATCTGCTCCCCATACTTCTACAATATCTTCTAAACTGTCCAATAAACGATGTGTTGATTCGTAGAATATCAGCGTCCTTGGTTCCTGTGCTAATTCACGCAGGGTATCCTGACGCCCTTTACTTTTTGCTGGCAGAAAACCTTCATAGCAAAAACGATCGGAAGGCAGGCCAGCCGCAGACAAAGCCGTAATCGCTGCACAAGGGCCGGGCAGTGGAACGACTTTAATTCCTGCTTCCCGACAACGACGGACAAGGTGGTAGCCCGGATCATTGATCAAAGGAGTACCGGCATCAGACACTAACGCGATGCTTATTCCTTGTTCCAATTTTGCAATCAATTGATCTGCTTTCTGCTGTTCATTATGATCATGAAGTGCGAACATACGCGCATTAATGGCAAAATGTTGAAGCAACAAGCCAGTGTGTCGCGTATCTTCAGCTGCAATCAGATCGACATGTTTAAGAACTTCAAGAGCACGCTGGGTAATATCCCCGAGATTTCCAATAGGGGTTGGCACAACATACAGCGTGGATGTCGTAACCACTGCTCGATTGGTTTGATTCATTGTTTCTTCCGAATGACCGATTTAAAATTGAGCATCTTTGAAAAAAACATCACTGGATACAGTATGCTTCCCTCAATTTTTGTGCGTTTCAAAACTGGTTTAGTCTATACAGCACTGCTATCGACTATGATTATTGCAGGGTGTACCATGCCCACACAGCAAGGGCAACCAACTTCTCAGCCTCAGGACAATATCAGCGCAGAGATTAACCACTATCAAGCCATTATTGATACAGCGCATAATCAACCATCACTGGATGTTATCCGTGCTTACATTGCGCTGGAACATTATTTATCAAAGACACACGATGTCACAGAAAACCAAGCAACATATGAAGCTGAGCATCAGAAAAACATTGATGAAACCTGGGAGGCTCTGACACATCTTTCCTCGCAGCAACTCAGCGAGTTGGTGATCAATGCCAACGAATATACGTTGCAAGGCTGGCTCGACTTGCTCAATGCTTATCAGAACAATCAGCAAAATCTCGATAAACTCCGCCCTGCCATCAGCGATTGGAAAATTCGCTATTCTGGCAACCCTGCTGCACGTAGTTTACCTACTTCGCTGCAACAAATGTTGGAAAAATCAAATGATGGTCATGCCACAATCGGATTATTCCTGCCCTTAAGTGGTCAGGCAAAAATGTTCGGTGAAGCTATTCGCCAAGGTTTCCTTGATGCGCAAAAAGGGTTGCCAAAACCAGTATCGCCTGTAAACGTGACTGACTCAACTATTGCTGCGGCTATTGCTTCTACGACGGATAATGGATTACCTGATAACACCGATCTATCTCATTCGGTGGATACCAATACGTCAAATTCAGAAAACACTGACGTTGGCGCGGCATCGATACCTGAAATAGCTACAATCTCTGATACCACGTCATTCACAATAAGTGATACTCCCGTAAATGTTCAGGCAGTAAAAGTCTATGACACTAACAGCCAGCCACTGACTAATCTGCTGGCACAAGCTGAACAAGATGGTATTACACTGGTCGTTGGGCCTTTACTGAAACCCAACGTGGAAAAGCTTGCACAGATTGAAACGTCGCTCAATATTCTGGCTCTCAATGAATTGGATGTTCCGCAGGTACAACCTAATATCTGTTATTTTTCGCTGTCCCCAGAAGATGAGGCAAAAAACGCCGCCATGCATATCTGGCAGCAGCAGAAACGCAATCCACTGCTTTTAATACCGCGAACTGAATTCGGTACACGAATTGCAAAAGCCTTTGCAAAAGAGTGGCAAAAATTAGGGGGGCAAACCGTATTGCAGCAAACTTTCGGGACACCGGATGAAATGAGACAATCCATGAACCGTGGTGTTGGCATTCGCATGTCTGGTACGCCAATTACCGTCAGCACCCCTGCACCGGATACCGCTAATCAGGCCAATATAAATGTGCCCGTTGTTTCCACAAGTTCAGCCAATGGCTCGGTGGATGCCGTTTATATAGTCGCGACAGCGGATGAGCTGACAACTATCAAACCAATGATCGATATGGCAATCAGCTCTCGCAAAAAACCCGCTCTGTATACCACCTCACGTAGTAATAAATCAGGCTTGGGCCCTGATTTCCGTTTAGAAATGGATGGAATACAGTTTAGTGACATTCCACTGTTGACAGGCATGAACGTGCCATTGATGCAGCAAGCTGCCAAAAAATTTTCCAATGACTACTCCCTGATGCGCCTTTATGCAATGGGAATCGACGCGTGGTCACTGGCTAATCAGTTTACACAAATGCAGCAAGAAACGGGGTTCCGTCTGAATGGTGCATCAGGGGAGCTTTTAGTTTCGGATAATTGCATCATCATGCGCCAACTCCCTTGGATGCAGTTCAGTAATGGTCGTATCATTCTCGAAAATCGTGCTGACAATACTGAACATACCGAGATTACTAATAACTCGAATGAATCAGACGATGTGAATAATGTTGATCAAAGTAATGCGTTACAATAAACATCACAAAACAACGGGTAGCTATGCGCTAGGGCAACATTACGAACAGCAGGCCAAGCAATTTCTGCAACAACAGGGGCTTACCTTTGTTGCAGAAAATGTAAAAATTCGTGGTGGAGAAATCGATCTCATCATGCGTGATAAGCATACGTGGGTATTTGTCGAAGTCCGCTTTCGCCAGAACGCTCAATATGGTGATGCTATTGCTACAATTACCCAAAGCAAGCGCAGAAAGCTATTGCATACTGCGGCAGTTTGGCTGAACCAGCGTAATGAATGTCTGGAAACTGCACCTTGTCGCTTTGATGTTTGTGCGATAACAGGCCAGAAATTTGAATGGCTGAAAAATGCTTTTACCCTGAATGAGAGCCTATTTTAGTAGGTTCTTAATTTACTCTCTAAACAGATTCCAATATACATAGGTCATAACGTGCTGGATAGAATTAAAGTCTGCTTTACGGAAAGTATTCAAACTCAGATCGCAGCAGCAGAAGCATTACCCGACGCAATATCGCGCGCGGCAATACTGATGGTTCAATCACTGCTGAACGGCAATAAAATTCTTTGTTGTGGTAACGGTGCCTCAGCCGCAACCGCACAGCGTTTTGCCGCCAGCATGATAAACCGCTTTGAAACAGAGAGGCCAAGTCTGCCGGCGCTGTCTCTGAATACTGATAATGTGGTGATCACGGCCATTGCCAACAGTAAACAGCCTGACGAAATCTACGCCAAGCAAGTCAGGGCGTTGGGGCATGCTGGAGATGTCCTGCTCGCCATTTCTACCCATGGTAACAGCCGGGATATCATCAAAGCCGTGGAAGCAGCTGTCACACGCGATATGACGATTGTCGCACTGACAGGCTACGATGGAGGTGAAGTGGCAGGGTTGCTTGGCCCGCAGGATGTTGAAATCCGTATCCCCTCACATCACAGCATCAGGGTTCAAGAAGTTCATATGTTGACAATCAATTGCCTGTGCGACTTAATCGACAATACGTTATTTCCTCATCAGGATGAATAAGGAGCCCAATAATGCGGTTATTTTCTCTATTATTGCTATGTTTTAGTGCAATGTTATTGCAAGGATGCATTGGTGCCGCTGTCGTGGGTTCAGCTGCGATTGCGACAAAAGCCGGCTCAGATCCACGGACAGTTGGGCAACAAGTTGATGATACTACTCTGGAAGCCCGAATCAGCAATGCCATCAGCAAAGATCCACAAATTAAGGCACAAGCCCGCGTGGTAGCAACAGTATACCAAGGCAAGGTTCTTTTAACCGGACAAAGCCCCAATATGGCGCTGGCTGATAAAGCAAAGCAAATTGCGTCAAAGGTTGAAGGGACTGAGGTGGTCTATAATGAGATCCGCCAAGGCAATCCTGTTTCATTGGGAACAGCGTCCTCAGATACTTGGCTGACAGCCAAAGTGCGCTCCCAGATTCTGGCCAGTGATGCAGTTAAATCTTCCAGCATCAAAGTGGTGACAGAAAATGGTGAAATCTTTTTGTTTGGCATCGTGACCAGAGAAGAAGGAACTGCTGCTGCAAAAATTGCCAGCGAAACGAGTGGGATCAGGCGCGTGACAACGGCGTTTACTTACCTGAATTAATCTCAACTAAATACCCAAACTAAAATTTCTCCATTTTCCAGACGAAGCGGCACAATGGCACAATATATAGTGCCGCTTTTTATTCTCAATACATTACTGCCCTGTGCCAGTTTCTATCTCAATTTATTTTGCTTTAAGTAATTTTCGCCTCCCATCAGCTTCATTTGCCACAAAATCCATTTCTGGCGTTGTAACACATAAGCAGAAGGCGCATTCACTTTATAACGATGAGGATTCGGCAATACTGCGGCAAGCAATGCGGCTTCAGAAGCGGTCAAGCGTCTGGCAGGTTTGCCAAAGTAATGTTGAGCTGCTGCTTCCACACCAAAAATGCCATTGCCAAACTCAACAATATTAAGATAGACCGTCAAAATACGTTTCTTTGACCAGAATAATTCCAGTATGGAAGTTAATCCCGCTTCCAATCCTTTTCTTACCCAACTACGTCCTTCCCATAGAAATAAATTCTTGGCTGTTTGCTGAGAAATTGTCGATGCACCCCGTATACGTCTCTGATATTTTTTATTATGAGCGATAGCAGTTTCGATAGCATCGAAATCAAATCCCCAATGTTTTGGAAATTTTTGATCTTCGGCGGCAATAACGGCTAATGCCATATAAGGTGAGATTTGATGCTGAGCTATCCATGTGGAGCGAGAAACATAAGATAAATTAATTGACAATAAGGCGTTCACTTGCCGCTCTACCATCATCATAGAAAATGGCACCGGCAGAAACGAAAACGCGATTACAGCAACAAACCATAGAACTGTGATCGACAATACAATTCTTTTCAGCCAACGCCATAATATTAAAAAAGGATTTATCATCCAGTTACTCAATCATTTCCAATATTTTCTTAACCAGCTTATCAATCCCTTTTTCTGCCTGAGATAAGGATTCAGCCAGCATATAGGCTGGTGTTGTTACAATTTTATTTGCAAAATCAACAACAATATCATCAACTGGACATTCTACGTGTATACCTCCCATTTCTTCTATTTTAGCCGCAGTTTCAGGATCATTGCCGATGGTAACTTTTATCGATTTACCTAATATTTTAGGCACCATCACAGGAGAAATACACATAAAGCCCATTGGTTTGCCTTGTTGATGCATTGCCCGCACAATACTTAATAATTCTTTATTTATATCACAATCTGATCCTTTAAATGCGAAATTACATAAATTCTTGGCTACTCCAAAGCCGCCTGGAATAATCAATGCATCCAATGCATTAATATCAACTTTAGATAAAGATTGTATATTTCCACGTGTTATACGGGCAGATTCCTCCATTATGCGTCTGCTTTCTTGTTTCACCTCTCCATTAACATGATTAATTACATGATGTTGTGCATCATCAGGTGCAAAAAAGGATACTTCAGCACCAAGACGACTTAAAGAGAGCATAGTCAGGACTGATTCGTGAATTTCACTTCCATCGTACACTCCACAACCACTCAATATAATGGCAACAGATTTCATATTTCTCTCCATTTGTAGTAGATTAATGCTTAACCCCTTAGAGGGTTAAACACCAATCTTCATCACAGATTTTAATGAATCTTGTAACAAAAAATCTTATCTTTGCTATGTTGGTACCTGTGTTCTGTGTGGAAGAATTTTTTAACTACTCGCACCGAAAACAAATCTTAGATAAGCGGGTAAACAAGTTTCCCTGGTGTTGGCGCAGTATTCGCGCACCCCAACTTCGGTTGGGGTTATTTTTTTGTAGCATCCGACAACCAGTTTCTCAGTATTTCTATATCATTCTTCCATTCTAACTTTAACTCATCCACCCATTCCTGAACGTTATCCCACCATGCCGGTAGATCCGGAGATTGAATTTGCTGAGCCAGCTGCTGCAAGTGGCGTAATCCGACAGAACCTGCCGCTCCCTTGATTTTGTGGGCTTCTTCCGTAATTCCTTTCTGATCTCTGGCAGTCATATTTAAGTCCAGCAAGGCAAGGTAACTGGGCATCATGGTTTCAAAAATTACCAGATTATCAGCAATCATTTTAGGCCCAACCAATTCGATATATTGGTTAAGCATCTCCGTATCGAGCAGTTCTTCATCCTGTGTCACAATATTAGCCTCTTGTGGTGTATTTTCAGGTTCAAATGCCTTACCCCAATATTTTTCCATCACGGCCGTTAACTCTTTAACGGAGAGCGGCTTATTGAGGACATCATCCATACCGGCATCAAGATATTCTTTTTTATCTTTCAATACATTAGCTGTCAGGGCAATCAATGGGGGTAAAGATTGGCTGGAGTAACGCTGGTGTAATTTGCGGGCAATATCAAGCCCTGTCATATCCGGCAATTGGATATCCAACAACACCAAGTCATATTCTTCAGGATCGAACATTGCCAGTGCATCATGACCATTCATGGCAACATCCACACTGTTCCCCAGCTTTTCCAGTACGGAACGGGCAACAATGACGTTCAGTTCAATATCTTCTACCAACAGGATGTTCAGTGCCGGTAATGGCAGGGTATCTTGCGCTTCTTTCCCTTTAAGGTGTTCATCAATGACAGGAGTAACAACAGACAAAGTAAAGCAGGAGCCGTGTCCCAGCGAACTTGTTACCGTAATGTCACCACCCATAGCCTGAGCAAGGCGCTTCGAGACTGCAAGACCAATGCCTGTTCCTGTCGCAGGACGCCCACCAGCACTGTCTGTCACTTGGTAGTACATGGCAAAGATTTTTTCCAGCTCATTGGCAGGAATGCCAATACCAGAATCTGTAACTTCAAAAAACAGCCACTCCCCCTCTTCACGCCAGATACGAACCCGGATTTCCCCTTCTGGTGTAAATTTCACGGCGTTACTGATCATGTTCCACAGAATCTGCCGCAAACGGGTTCCGTCAGTCACTACCTTGGCAGGCAACGGTTGTTCCGGCTCCATCACGAATTTAATACCTTTCGGTTGCACCAGCAGCCCTGCAATGTTCTCCAGGTCAGCCATAAAACCGGTGAAATCAATTGGCTGGTTATCAAGCTGGACTTTGCGGCGCTCAATTTTATCTAACTCGATGATATCATTGAATATATTACCCAGTGTAATTGCACTGACATGAATGGTTTTCAGATATTTGCATTGTTCTGGTGTTACATCGGTATCCATCAGAATCCGGCTCAGACCAATGATGCCATTTAAAGGCGTACGAAGCTCATGGCTAATCGTAGAGATAAAAGTCGTCTTATCCCTACTGGCATTCTCCAACGCGTCCTGATAGCGCTTACGCTCCGTAATATCGCGTCCAAACCCCATTAGCCCATGTCGTTTCCCGACGCGATCATAAAAAGGGACTTTCCGGAGTTCAAAACAAGCCTTGCGCCCGTCAGGATAAACCAGCCATTGCTCGTAAGTCAGGGATACATTGTGACGAAATACTTTTTCATCGGTTTCCATTACCTTCTTGGCAATTTCTTTATCGTAAACCTCCTTCGGAGTCAGGCCGATAAGCTGCTTCTCACTTTTGCCTGTCAGCAGTTCCACCGCCCTATTACAGCCGGAAAATTCGTCGTCTTCATTGCGGTAATAAACCAGATCAGGAGATGCATCCAGAAATGAACGGAGCAAAATGGATTGCTGCTCAAGTTCAATCTGAGTTTTTTCACGATATTCCATTTCTAATTTGAGTTTATTCAATAACACCAGATGCGCTTTTTCCGCTTTCTCTCTTTCGGAAATTTCTTGATTCAATTGGGCAATATTTTCTTTGAGTTGCAGATTCAATTCCGCATCACGCTGGCGCATTTCCTCAAGTTTTGCGACCAGACTGGATAAACGCTGACGGGATTCTTCCAGTTGTTCTACCACAATAGAAAGAAAATAAACCGCCCAAGGAGTGATTAACAAACCAAAAAAGATCGAGCGGATTAAATCAATGCCCTGCACCTCCCCGTGCAATACGAATGTCACCGCCATTTGCATAGCCATTGCAAGAATAACCAGAGCAGATGCGAGCAATATTGAAAAACGCACTAACCCTAGCTTCATCATCAAATCTACATAATATTGGGCAAGTTCCCGAATCAGCTTCATAACCACTCCAAGTCAAAACTATTTCCAGTAAAGTCATCAGATTGAATCATAACGCAAAAAAGACTCAACTTCGTTGAGGGATATCACCTGACACCAGAGACATAAAAACTCACAAAAATAGAATATTTAATCATAAAATTTCTCACTTTATTTTTTAGAGCAAAAAGCAATTGATAATTTATTCTTATATCACACAAAACACACTTGATAATTTCGATATATTTACAAAATTAAGATTAAATATCTAAAAAAACTTAATTTAATAGCATATATGAAACAAATAATTCCGTTGATTTAGTGATATAGCTCACATCATGTAACACTCATGATCTAGTTCACAAAATACAAAATAACATAATTTCTTCTTTTAATTTAATACCATGGATAAATATTAATAATAATAAACCTGATTTTCTACGATTTGACCTGCCCTATTTTTCTCTATAAGTTGGGAATTCACTGAAAATTCCATATCGAACAATCGTCCGATTCATATTTATGCAGTGATATGACATGAAACATAACATCATTTTGATTTACCGCTTGTTGTTGCAAATAAAAATTGCAAATAAAACAAGTGGCGTTTGCTGAGGGCGCAAATCAGACGCCTATAGAAATAATATATCTATACCATCTCGCGAGTGATGTGAGAACCGGACAGAACTTGGGGAGCTTTACAATGTTGTATAATAAATTGCAGGAAAAAGATAACTGTGGCTTTGGATTAATTGCACATATTGAAGGTGAGCCAAGCCACAAGGTGGTGCGCACAGCCATACATGCGCTGGCTCGGATGCAGCATCGGGGCGCGATTTTGTCAGATGGCAAAACCGGTGATGGCTGTGGTTTATTAATGCAAAAGCCAGATCGTTTTTTTCAGATGATTGCCAGCGAGCAGTCGTGGAGACTCGCCAAAAACTACGCCGTCGGTATGCTGTTTCTGAGTCAGGATGCCAAAATTGCCCAATCATGCCGTGACATCGTAGAACAAGAATTACAAAACGAAACCCTTTCTATTGTTGGCTGGCGGGAAGTCCCCATCAACCGAGATATTTTGGGTGAAATTGCCCTGTCAAGCCTTCCTCGTATTGAGCAGATTTTTATCAATGCGCCTGCCGGATGGCGGACACAAGATATGGAGCGCCGGTTGTTCGTTGCCCGGCGCCGTATAGAAAAACACATTACCGACAACGATTTTTATGTTTGCAGCCTGTCCAATCTGGTCACGATTTACAAAGGGCTGTGCATGGCGGCTGATCTACCCCGTTTCTATCCAGATTTGGCCGATTTACGGATGGAGTCTTCTATCTGCCTGTTCCACCAGCGTTTTTCAACCAATACGGTTCCTCGCTGGCCACTGGCACAACCTTTCCGTTATCTGGCCCACAACGGAGAGATCAACACCATTACAGGAAACCGCGAATGGGCCAAAGCCAGAGCCTATAAATTCCGTACGCCACTCATTCCTGATTTATATACCGCCGCGCCTTTCGTTAATGAAACCGGTTCCGATTCCAGTTCGTTAGACAATATGCTGGAGCTGTTTCTCAATGGTGGCATGGATTTAATTCGCGCAATGCGCCTGCTGGTTCCACCTGCATGGCAGAATAATCCCGATATGGATGATGACCTGCGCGCGTTCTTCGATTTCAATTCCATGCATATGGAACCCTGGGACGGGCCTGCCGGCATCGTGATTTCTGATGGGCGCTATGCAGCCTGTAATCTGGACAGAAACGGCTTACGCCCAGCCCGTTATGTGATTACTACAGATAAACTGATCACCTGTGCGTCTGAAGTGGGCATTTGGGATTACAAGCCCGATGAAGTCGTGGAAAAGGGGCGTGTAGGGCCGGGCGAATTGATGGTCATTGATACCTATGAAGGCCGTATTCTTCATTCCACTGAAACTGACAATGATTTGAAAATCCGTCATCCTTATAAAGAATGGTTAGAGAAAAACGTCAGGCGTTTGACTCCATTTGAAGAACTACCGGAAGATCAGGTCGGGCAAAGAGATTTGGATGATCGGCTGTTGGCAACTTATCACAAGCAATTTGCCTACAGTAATGAAGAACTGGATCAAGTTATACGTACCCTTGGCGAAAATGCCCAAGAAGCGACAGGCTCTATGGGAGATGATACACCGTTCGCCGTTCTTTCCCGCCGCCCGCGCATCATCTATGATTACTTCCGCCAACAGTTTGCCCAAGTGACCAATCCTCCCATTGATCCACTGCGTGAAGCTCATGTCATGTCGCTGTCTACCCGCATTGGGCGGGAGATGAATGTCTTTTGTGAAGCAGAAGGGCAAGCGCATCGATTGAGCTTTGAATCACCTGTCCTGCTCTACCCAGACTTCGTGCAGCTCACGACACAGAAAGAGCCATATTACCGTGCTGACACACTGGATTTGACTTTCAATCCGCAGGAAACCAGTCTTAAAAATGCGGTTTACACCTTGTGCAAGGAAGCAGAGAAACTTGTCCGTAACGGTTCGGTATTGCTGGTATTATCTGATCGCAATATTTCATCAGAAAGATTGCCAATCCCTGCGCCAATGGCCGTCGGTGCTATTCAGCATTGTCTGGTTGAAAAAAACCTGCGCTGTGATGCCAACTTGATTGTGGAGACCGCCAGTGCGCGTGATCCGCACCATTTTGCCGTATTACTGGGTTTTGGTGCTACCGCTGTTTACCCTTATCTTGCCTATGAGTCTCTGGGAAAGATGGTAGATGATGGCACAATCAATACCCCCTATCCCCGCGTTATGCTGAATTATCGCAACGGCATTAATAAAGGGTTGTATAAGATTATGTCCAAAATGGGCATCTCTACGATCTCCTCTTATCGCTGTTCTAAATTATTCGAGGTCGTAGGCTTACATTCTGATGTAACAAACATTTGCTTCAATGGTGTCGTCAGCCGCATTGAAGGGGCAGATTTCAGCGACTTTGAACAAGATCTGCTTAATCTTTCCAAGCGGGCATGGCTGCAACGTCACACCATCGATCAGGGTGGTTTGCTTAAGTATGTTCACAATGGAGAATACCACGCTTATAACCCCGATGTTGTCAGCACATTGCAAGCCGCAGTTCATAGTGGCAAATACAGTGATTACCAGAAATACTCTGAATTGGTGAACAGGCGTCCCGTTGCAACATTGCGGGATCTGTTGGCAATTTCTCCCCAGAGTGAACCCATCTCCATTGAGGATGTTGAACCCGCAGAAGCTTTGTTTAAGCGTTTTGATACCGCTGCCATGTCGATTGGTGCACTAAGCCCTGAAGCTCATGAGGCATTGGCAGAAGCGATGAATACCTTGGGAGGGTTTTCCAATTCCGGTGAAGGTGGGGAAGATCCGGCTCGTTACGGCACAACAAAAGTTTCCCGCATTAAGCAGGTCGCCTCCGGTCGGTTTGGCGTTACACCAGCGTATCTGGTCAATGCCGATGTCATTCAGATCAAAGTTGCACAAGGTGCGAAACCGGGTGAAGGTGGTCAGTTGCCGGGAGATAAAGTCACACCTTATATTGCCAGATTGCGTTACTCCGTACCCGGTGTCACACTGATTTCGCCGCCACCTCATCACGATATTTACTCTATCGAAGATCTGGCTCAACTGATTTTCGATCTTAAACAAGTTAATCCAAAGGCCCTGATTTCAGTCAAACTGGTTTCAGAGCCGGGTGTGGGAACCATCGCCACAGGCGTAGCTAAAGCTTATGCCGACCTGATTACTATTGCTGGTTATGACGGAGGAACCGGAGCAAGCCCCCTGTCCTCTGTAAAATACGCTGGTTGCCCGTGGGAATTAGGGCTTGTGGAAACTCAGCAGGCGCTGGTTGCCAATGGGCTGCGCCATAAAATCCGCCTTCAGGTTGACGGCGGTTTGAAAACCGGGGTTGATATCATCAAAGCAGCGATTTTGGGTGCGGAAAGTTTTGGTTTCGGCACAGGTCCCATGGTTGCCCTCGGCTGTAAATATTTGCGGATCTGCCACTTAAATAACTGTGCGACGGGTGTGGCAACGCAAGATGAAAAATTGCGTCAATCTCATTATCACGGTCTGCCGGAAAGAGTGATTAATTACTTCCACTTTATTGCGCAGGAGACACGCGAGCTAATGGCACAATTGGGTGTGAAAACACTCACTGGCTTAATTGGCCGAACAGATTTGCTGACGATACTGGAGGGTATCTCTGCCAAACAAAATAAACTCTGTCTTGAGCCGTTGCTGGAAACGGCTGAACCTCATGCTGGAAAAGCGTTGCATTGCACAGAAGGCAATCCACCTTTTGATCAAGGTGAACTGAATAAGTCCATCATCGCCCACGCTATGCCTTATGTGGAAAATTCACAGAGTAAAACGTTCTATTTTGATATTCAAAATACCGACCGCTCTATTGGTGCTGCTCTCTCTGGTGAAATTGCGACTCGATATGGCGATCAAGGACGGGCAGCTGATCCGATCAAACTGAATTTCACCGGAACAGCAGGACAGAGTTTTGGTGTCTGGAATGCCGGCGGTGTCGAACTGACTTTAACTGGCGATGCCAACGATTATGTCGGCAAAGGTATGGCAGGAGGTCGTATTGCCATCCGCCCTCCGGTCGGTTCAGCATTCAAAAGTAATGAGACCACTATTATCGGTAATACCTGCCTTTATGGTGCAACAGGCGGAAAACTGTTTGCTGCCGGACGTGCCGGTGAACGTTTCGCAGTCCGTAATTCAGGTGCCATCACCGTTATTGAAGGGATTGGCGATAATGGCTGTGAATATATGACCGGCGGTATTGTCTGTGTTCTCGGCGGCACTGGCGTAAATTTCGGTGCTGGCATGACAGGCGGTTTCGCTTATGTACTTGATGAATTTGATGATTTTCGCAAACGCGTCAATCCAGAGCTGGTGGAGATACTCTCAATGGATACCCTTGCTATTCACAAAGAACATCTGCGTGGGTTAATTACTGAACACGTGCACCTGACGGGTTCTCCACATGGCGAAAGCATACTGGAAAACTGGTCACAATGGGTCGATAAATTTGCGCTGGTTAAACCTAAATCCAGTGATGTCAGCGCGTTGTTGGGACACCGTAGCCGCTCCTCTGCGGAATTGCGGGTTCAGGCGCAGTAAGGAGTCAATAATGAGCCAGAATGTTTATCAATTTATCGACTTACAGCGTGTCGATCCACCTAAGAAATCGTTGAAAATCCGCAAAATAGAATTTGTGGAAATTTATGAACCTTTTTCAGAGAGTCAGGCACAAGCACAGGCAGATCGCTGCCTTGCCTGTGGTAACCCTTATTGTGAATGGAAATGTCCTGTACACAACTATATTCCAAACTGGCTGAAACTGGTCGATGAAGGACGCATAATCGAAGCGGCTGAGTTGTCACATCAGACAAATAGCCTGCCAGAAGTCTGCGGGCGGGTTTGCCCCCAAGATCGCTTGTGTGAAGGTGCCTGTACACTCAATGATGACTTTGGTGCTGTCACCATTGGCAACATTGAGCGCTATATCAACGACAAAGCTATCGCAATGGGCTGGAAGCCTGATATGTCACATGTAACCCCAACAGGCAAACGCGTGGCTGTGATTGGTGCCGGCCCTGCGGGATTATCGTGTGCTGATGTTCTGACGCGCAACGGTGTGCAAGTCGTTGTTTACGATCGTCATCCCGAAATTGGTGGCTTACTCACATTCGGCATTCCCGCTTTTAAACTGGAAAAAGAAGTGATGATCCGTCGCCATGAAATGTTCTCCGAAATGGGTATCGAATTCTGTTTGAATACGGAGATAGGTAAAGACATCACGCTGGATGAACTCACCGCAGAATTTGATGCTGTATTTCTTGGTATTGGTACCTATCAATCCATCCACGGCGGACTGGAAAATGAAGATGCGGATGGTGTTTATGATGCCCTGCCTTTTTTAATCGCTAATACTCGTCAGTTAATGAGCTATCCTTCCCTGCCGGAACAGCCCTTTGTTGATATGAAAGGCAAGCGCGTCTTGGTTCTGGGCGGCGGTGATACTGCGATGGATTGCGTTCGTACTTCGATTCGTCAAGGTGCAACCCATGTTATTTGTGCCTATCGGCGGGATGAAGAAAATATGCCGGGTTCCCGCCGTGAAGTAAAAAATGCCAAAGAAGAAGGTGTAGAATTTCGCTTCAATCTCCAGCCCGTCAGCATTGAGATTAACGATGCAGGGCATGTTTGCGGCGTCAAAGTGGTGAAAACACAACTGGGTACCATGGATGAAAAAGGCCGCCGCCAAGCGGAACTCATTCAGGACTCAGAATTCCTGATAGAAACCGATGCTGTGATCATGGCATTTGGCTTCAAACCTCACACAATGAACTGGCTGGATAAACATCAGATTAATCTTGATCAAAAAGGGCGCATCATTGCCCCGGAATCCAGCGATCTCCCCTTCCAGACCAGTAACGCCAAAATATTCGCTGGGGGAGACGCAGTACGTGGCTCTGATCTAGTCGTCACTGCAATTGCAGAAGGCAGAAAAGCCGCATCAGGCATCCTTGACTATCTTGAAATATAAAACACCATACCCCTCTTCTTTCCTTCTATTATTTCTCCGGTCAAAAGGCCGGAGAAAACTCCAGTAAAATAAAAAATTACTATTTTTTATTTTCTTCTTACTACCATACAGGTTGTATTTTTTTGCTTTATGCGATTATTCTTATATCCTAAAATCAAATATTTAAATTTAATATCGCATTCATTACAACAACACAACAATAGTGCAATACCGTAATACAGCAATAAGGTTCATTTTTTTCATAAAGAAAGTTTCTTATCTTAAATGATTTAATAGAAATAAATTAAAAGACCGTAAAAGTGATAATTACAGGAAGAAATTTATGCGCTTATTCACCCAGATACTCTTCTTATCTTGCATATTCTGGATTAGTGTACCCTCAATTGCCGGACTCTCTACCTATGCTGAAATTATGCAGCAAGTGCAGGAGAGAGGGGTGAACTCTGTTGTAGCAGAATTAGGTGAAAGCTATGAGTCGGAAAAGATTGTGGGTAGTATTGCTGCTGGTGATAGCGAATGGCTACAGGTTGCCTTTATATTATTCCCGAATATCCATCCCAAATTTTCAAAACAAATTCTTGAGTCCTTATCGTTTGCTTTGATTAATAATACCATTGAGGTATTATCACTAACAGAAAAACATCGCACTCTTGTATTTTCGGATATCTGTAATATTCCCCCATCAATAGTCAGTCCAGCACAACAAAAATCATTTATTAATAATATGGTCAGTAGCTTAAATAAGGTAAAAAATTCAGGTTCTGGCAAAAATCGGGACAATATAGAAATGTGTCTGTGGGAATTGGAGAGAATTTATGGTGATTACTTTTAACATCAAAGCTGACTTTTACCCAAAATTAATTTCTATAAAAATCAAGGAGAACAATGTCTCCTTTATTTTTATACCCGTCATCTTTCAAGTTGCAGAACAGCGGCAACTTGAAATCGGTTAGTTAGATATAGAACATTGCGTAATTATTTTATCACACGCAAAGTCGGACGCCCTTTTGGTGGTTGAGGAGGATCATCATCTGGTGAGTCCTCATCACGAGGAGTTTTTTTACTATGGAGTAGTACCAGATTATCTGCTACTGGCAAATCCGAATATTTCTCTTCAAATTCGCCATTCGCTTCATAAGCGAATTCTGGCTCAAACATCATTCCAGCGCCATTTTCACGGGCATAAACCGCAACAACAGCCTCCATAGGGACTGAAACTTGACGGGCAACACCGCCAAAACGGGCATTGAATCTAACTTCATCGTTAGTCAATTCCAGATTGCCAACCGCCCTTGGCGAGATATTCAGGATGATTTGCCCATTTTGTGCATACTCCATCGGGACGTTAACTCCATAAAAGCTAACGTCCACAATCAGATGCGGGGTCATATCATTATCCAACAGCCACTCATAATGTGCCCGCAATAGATAAGGGCGACGTGGAGACATTTGAGTCATCTCCATAAATTAACTCCGTGATTGTAAACGCATTTCACGTTCTGCTTCTGTTAATGAAGCCAAGAATGCGTCACGCTCAAATACACGCTGCATATAGACTTGAAGGTCTTTCGCACCTGGGCCAGACAATTCTACTCCCAAGACAGGCAAACGCCATAGTAGTGGACACAGGTAACAATCCACCAGACTAAATTCTTCACTCATGAAGAATGGCATTTCTCTGAAAATAGGCCCGATAGCCAACAATTCCTCAGCAAGCTGTTTTCTCGCAGCATTAGCTTCCTGGACATTTCCTTTCTGAATCTTGTACATCAGGGAATACCAATCTTTTTCAATTCTATGCATCATCAGGCGGCTGGAGCCACGAGCGACAGGATACACAGGCATGAGTGGTGGATGCGGGAAACGCTCATCCAGATATTCCATAATGATACGAGAATCATACAGAGTCAGCTCACGATCAACGAGAGTAGGAACAGATTGGTACGGATTCAAATCGATCAAATCCTGCGGTAAATTACCTGCTTCAACGTGTTCGATTTCAACGCTGACCCCCTTTTCCGCCAGTACAATCCGCACTTGATGGCTAAAAATGTCGGTCGGGCCGGAAAACAGAGTCATTACCGAACGTTTGTTGGCAGCGACAGCCATGAAAACCTCCAAGTTTATCTAAAAAAGGAACGAACAGCCCTTTAATTAACAGCGGCTATTCTCGCTCATATTCTCATCCTGTTTCGCACTTATTATCCGAGGCCATCCCTTTCAATCTTTCAAATAAAGCCTTGTTCACTGTAACGAGAAAGCTATCGGAGATGTCTTTTACCTCTGCCAAATCAGGCAAACTCATGGATAAGGCAAAAAATTGTTACTAGTTTACCAGATTCTGCACATTTTGTGGGGAAGTACATTGAGAATTAATGATGAAATGTTGGTGTCTAGAATTTTGTCTCTTTAATATGCTATTTTTTTTCGAAAAAAAGGAATTATCAAAGTAAAAAATTCGAAGGGATAAAAAACCCGCCATAAAAATGACGGGTTTTCAACTTTAATCCACAGCCACAAGTGTGGCAACAAATTAACGTTTGGAGAACTGTGGACGACGACGTGCTTTGCGCAGACCCACTTTTTTACGTTCAACTTCACGAGCATCGCGAGTAACGAAGCCAGCTTTGCGAAGATCAGAACGCAGAGTCTCGTCATAAGCCATCAGTGCACGGGTGATACCGTGACGGATTGCGCCTGCCTGACCAGAAATACCACCACCTTTAACAGTGATGTACAGATCCAGTTTGCCCAGCATTTCAACCAGCTCCAGTGGTTGACGAACAACCATACGCGCAGTTTCACGACCGAAGTAAACTTCGAGGCTGCGTTGGTTGATTACGATGTTACCGCTACCTGGCTTAATAAAGACTCGAGCGGAAGAGCTTTTGCGGCGACCAGTGCCGTAGTATTGATTTTCAGCCATTGCCTATAATCCCGATTAAATGTCCAGAACTTGTGGTTGCTGTGCCGCGTGGTTGTGCTCGCTGCCCGCGTAAACTTTCAGTTTACGGTACATTGCACGACCCAGTGGCCCTTTTGGCAGCATGCCTTTAACCGCGATTTCAATGACACGCTCAGGACGGCGGGCAATCATCTCTTCAAAGGTCGCTTGCTTGATACCACCGATGTGGCCAGTGTGGTGATAATAGATTTTGTCAGCACGTTTGTTGCCGGTTACAGCAACTTTCTCTGCGTTAACAATAATGATGTAGTCACCAGTATCAACGTGCGGAGTATATTCCGCTTTGTGCTTGCCGCGCAGACGGCTAGCTATTTCAGTTGCAAGACGGCCTAAGGTTTTGCCATCTGCGTCAACAACATACCAGTCGCGTTTTACGGTTTCTGGTTTAGCTGTAAAAGTTTTCATTAAAGCTTACCCAATTATAAGTTACACGTTGGTGAACACTCGATGTTCAGAAACTGTTTTTTTGAGGTTCACACGAATCATGTCCAGCAAACCTACCCCTTCGAATAGCCTATGCCGGCACTAATGCAAGTTTTTCGGGAAATAAAAAATCTTGCTGTAACGTGGGGTCGCAAGATTATAGAGAAGTCATCGTAAAAAATCGACCCCAAATTCAATAATTATCCCATTGGGTGATATTGCCTTTGTTTCAGCGATAAATACATCAGAGTAGATTCAGGGCAAATGAGGTAATTTAAGATATTCCTCACTTTGCATTTCCTGTAATCGTGACAGACAACGGCGGAACTCAAACTCAAGCAGTTCTCCCTGATAAATTTGCTCCATAGATACCTCAGCACTGATGATGAGTTTCACCTGGCGTTCATAGAATTCATCCACCAGAGCAATGAAACGCCGAGCCGCATTTTCATTCAGTGTCCTCATGATTGGCGTGTCATGCAGCAAAACGGTGTGATACAGCTTCGATAACGCAATGTAATCCACCTGACTACGAGGATCTTCACACAGTGTTTTGAAATTAATTGCCAATACCCCATCAACGCTACTGATTGTGGGCATACTGCGATGATTAATCTCCAATACCGGATTAGGTTCACCTTCCTGTCCCGCCAGACGCAGAAACATGCGACGCATTTCCTGTCGATTTTCCTCCGACAATGGCGTCAGATAGAGATGCGCTTGTGTGAGTGTCCGCAATCGATAATCAATCCCTGCATCCACATTCATGACACTACAATACTCTTTGATTTGTTCAATGGCAGGTAGAAAACGTGCTCGCTGCAATCCATTTCGATATAGCTCATCAGGCGGAATATTAGAGGTTGCCACCAATCCAATTCCCCGCGCAAAGAGGGCTTCCAGTAACGTACCGAGGATCATCGCATCCGTTATATCTGAAACGAAAAATTCATCAAAACAGAGAATATCTGTTTGTGCTTTGAAACCATCAGCCACTACCTCCAAAGGATTTTCATGCCCTTGTAAAGCGGTTAATTCTTCATGTACTCGTAACATGAAACGATGAAAATGGAGACGCAGCTTACGCTCAGTGGGCAAGCTTTTATAAAACATATCCATCAACCATGTTTTGCCACGCCCGACACCTCCCCACATATAAAGTCCCTGAACCGGACGACACTGCACAGGAGCTTTCCGGCCAAACAACCGACCCAATATTCCTTTCAACCGATCGGACTGTGGAGAATGGCAAGGACGGAAGTTGACAAGGTCACGATGAATGATATCCAAATATGCAACGGTATCGCGCTGTACATCGTCAGGTTGATACTGACCATTAGACAGTGCAGATTGATAGAGGAATGAAGGTGTAATCGGTGACATGAAAGTAACAATCCTTAAAAGTTTTTTATTCTCAGCACGTATGACATCTTACGGAGAAGAGCCGCACCAATTTTGCAAATAATTCGCTGCACGCCCAGACAAATTTGTATAAAATTAACACATTAGGCAGTACATAAATTAATTAAATAATAATCAATATTCCACTCTAACTAAATTAGCGGTTATAGTGGTAGTAATGATATTTCAGAACAATGATGTTACTAAAGGAGTTGCCATGACTTGGGAATATGCACTGATCGGGTTAATCATTGGTTTTATCGGCGGCGCACTGGTTGTCCGCTTTGGTAGCTCAAAGCTACGTCAGCAAAATGCACTACAGGCAGAATTAGAAAAAAACCGGGCTGAATTAGAAGAATACCGCAAAGAGCTGGTCAGCCATTTCGCCCGCAGTGCTGAGTTACTGGACAATATGGCTCGCGATTATCGTCAGCTATATCAGCATATGGCTAAAAGTTCCAACGATCTCATGCCCAATATACCAGTACAAGACAATCCCTTTAATTATCGTCTCGGCGAATCCGAAGCCGAGAAAAATAAAATAGCGGCAGACAAGCCTCCACGGGATTACTCTGAGGGCGCATCAGGACTCTTCCGCCCCATTCAAGATAAAAAATAATAATCACACCTGCCGTGGCAACAGTAAGTGCCACGGCCCATCAATATCTATTTTATCTGATGAAAAAAGTTTTGTACTTTAATTTTAATTCACGTAAATACCTGTAAAGAAGCCCAGAGAAACTACATTATTAGTGAACTTTGCTGAATAATCAGTAGTCATAAAAACATCGAAACAATTATGCTTAGAGCCTATCCCACCGAGCGTAATTGCCGGGGGAAGCTGAATCTCCTGACAGGATAGGCTTCTTAAGTACGATTTCCCTTTCTGACTTAGGTATTAAGAGAACGTATTCAATGAAAAGAAAAAATACATTGCTTAGCGCACTCGCAATCAGTATTGGATTATCTTTAGCTTCAGTTCCAATGGTAAGCAATGCAGCTTTACCTGCTGCAATGGCCTCTCAAGAATTACCCAGCCTCGCTCCCATGCTGGAAAAAGTGCTTCCTTCTGTTGTGACTGTGCATGTTTCAGGCACTGAAATGCAAAATCAGCAGCTCCAGTTACCGGAAGATTTTCAATTCTTCTTTGGGCCAGGCTTTCCTTCACAAGAACAAAGAAGCCGTCCATTTAAAGGATTAGGATCTGGCGTTATTATTGACGCAGAGAAAGGTTATGTGCTGACCAATAGCCATGTCATTGAGAATGCAAATAAAATGCGCGTTCAATTAAACGATGGCCGTGAGTATTCAGCCAAACTCATCGGGCGAGACCCACAAACTGATATTGCACTTTTGCAGTTGAAAGATGCCAAAAACTTAACGACTATCAAGTTTGCTGACTCCGATCAACTGCGCGTTGGGGATTATGCTGTTGCAATCGGCAACCCATTTGGGTTAGGGCAAACTGTGACATCGGGGATCATTTCCGCCCTTGGTCGCAGTGGGTTGAATCTGGAGGGTTTGGAAAACTTCATCCAGACCGATGCCTCCATTAACCGCGGCAATTCCGGCGGAGCATTAATTAACCTGAAAGGCGAGTTAATCGGCATTAACACCGCCATCATAGCACCGAATGGCGGTAATGTTGGTATCGGTTTTGCCATCCCCAGTAATATGGCCAAAAACCTTGCCGCACAGCTCATTTCCAACGGAGAAGTCAAACGCGGCATACTCGGCATTAAGGGCAGAGAAATGACCGCAGACATTGCCCAAGCGCTCAAGATTGATGCGCAGCAAGGTGCCTTTGTCAGCGAAGTTATACCTAAATCAGCAGCGGCGAAAGCGGGTATCAAATCAGGAGATGTACTGGTTTCCTTTGACGGCAAAAAAATTAACAGTTTTGCAGAATTGCGAGCGAAGATTGGCACAACAGCTCCGGGTAAAGAAGTCAAAATTGGTTTACTGCGTAAAGGGAGACCCCTTGAAGTCACAGTAACATTGGATAACAACGAAGATAATTCAACCAAAGCAGAAAAACTGAGTAACGCTCTGCAGGGTGCTACCCTGAGCAATGCCACAGTAAAAGACACTCAAGGCATCAAAGTGGACACTATTATTCAGAATTCACCTGCTGCGTTGTCCGGTTTACAGAAAAATGACTTAATTGTTGCTGCCAATAATACCCGTATCAGAAGTATTAACGAATTGCGTAAGGTTATTGAAAACAAGCCGTCTGTTATCGCGCTGAACATCTTGCGAGGTGACAATAACGTTTATATATTACTGCGTAATTAATCCGTTTAATATTGAAAATGCAATCTAACACCCATTAGGCACAATAGATTTTCAAGCTGTGACCTGAAATGATGAAAGGAACAGACACGGTATTATGCTGTGTTTGTTCATTTTCATGCTACTCTTTTTTCACCTATTTACTTACTGAATAATGTCATGCTGATCAAGTTATTGCGCTCTATAATAATAGGGTTATTAATTGCAGCCATTTTGCTGGTCGTCATCCCTTCCCTGCGCCCCAATGGTTTGAAAAATCTCCTGAGCGGCAACAACTACAGCGATGAAGTTTATAGCTTTAGCCAAGGTGTTCGACGTGCAGCACCTGCTGTTGTTAATATTTACAGTAGCAGCATGGGTAGTTTCTCCCATGAAAGCCGCGAACTTCAACCTCTCGGTTCCGGCGTCATTATGAGTGAACAAGGCTATATTCTTACAAATAAGCATGTTATCAATAAGGCGGGTTCTATCATTGTCGCTCTGCAAGATGGGCGTTTTTATGAAGCCCTGTTAGTTGGCTCAGATGGCCCGACAGATCTGGCAGTTTTAAAGATTAGTGCAATAAATATTCCCGTAATCCCGATCAATCCGAAACGAGTGCCCCATGTCGGGGATATCGTCCTGGCAATCGGCAATCCATACAATTTGGGACAAACCATCACGCAAGGCATTATCAGTGCCACAGGGCGCGTTGGCCTGAGTCCAACACGTCGCCAGAATTTCCTGCAAACAGATGCGTCAATTAATCAGGGCAACTCTGGCGGAGCGCTGGTCAATACGCTGGGAGAATTGGTCGGTATTAATACTCTGACATTCGATAAGTCAGAATTTGGTACAACTCCTGAAGGATTGGGATTTGCTATTCCAGCAAAACTGGCTACAACAATCATGCGGAAGTTAATTCGTGACGGGCGTGTCATTAGGGGATATATAGGCATCACCGCCAAAGAATTACCCTATATCCGTTCATCAGGCAGTAATATCAATCAAATCCAAGGCCTGCGTGTTTTTCAAGTCGCACCGGAAGGGCCTGCTGAAAAAGCAGGTCTCAAAGTTGGGGATATTATTATCAGTCTCAATCACCAACCTGCTATTTCCCCTACTGAAACAATGGATCAAGTTGCAGAGATCCGCCCGGGCAGCGTTGTACCGGTCACCGTTTTGCGTGACGGCACATCTCTCACCCTTAAAGTTACAATCGATGAATTTGATGGTTATTAAAACTGATTTGCTCACATTGGCATTCTGAGCATCAACCCAGCCATAAGCTATGGAAATAAAGGATTTGAGGTTTCATACTCTTAATTCCCACTCTTATTTTCCCCCGCCTACATCAGGCGAGGGAAAATATTAATCCTGCTTAGTCAGCCGACTTAATACGTTCAATATTTGCACCCAGGCCCCGCAGCTTATCTTCAATATGCTCATAGCCTCGGTCGATATGATAAATACGATCGACAATAGTGGTTCCCTCAGCAATACAGCCTGCCAGAACCAAACTTGCCGAAGCTCGCAAATCGGTCGCCATCACCTGAGCACTAGATAGTTTTTCAACTCCGTGGCACAGTACTGTGTTGCTTTCAATTTCAGCACGAGCGCCCATACGGATTAACTCAGGGATATGCATGAAACGATTTTCAAAAATAGTTTCGGTAATCATACCCGCACCATCCGCAACCATATTCAATAAACTGAATTGAGCCTGCATATCGGTTGGGAAGCCCGGATGCGGAGCCGTACGGAATGTCACGGCCTTAGGGCGCTGACCGTGCATATCAAGGCTTATCCAATCCTCTCCGACCTTGATATCCGCCCCCGCTTCACGCAATTTGGCTAAAACAGCATCAAGTGTATCGGACTTAGCATTATGGCAAACCACTTTGCCGCGAGAAATTGCAGCCGCCACCAAGAAGGTGCCCGTTTCGATACGGTCAGGCAGTATGCGATAAACTCCGCCACCCAGACGCTCAACACCTTCAATCACAATACGATCAGTACCTGCACCGCTGATTTTTGCCCCCAATGTATTGAGGAAGTTCGCCGTATCTTCAATTTCAGGTTCACGCGCCGCATTTTCAATGATCGTTGTGCCTTCCGCCAATGTTGCCGCAGTCATGATGGTCACTGTTGCACCAACACTGACTTTATCCATGACAATATTGGCACCTTTCAGGCGACCATCTACGGTGGCTTTGACATAACCTTCATTCAGCACGATTTGCGCACCAAGCTGCTCTAATCCGGAGATATGGAGATCAACGGGGCGGGCACCTATGGCACAGCCACCCGGCAAAGAAACCTGCCCCTGGCCGAAGCGCGCCACCAACGGTCCCAATGCCCAGATGGAAGCCCGCATCGTTTTAACCAGTTCATAAGGTGCGCAGTATTCATTGACTCCGCTGGCATCAACAAAAACAGAGCCATTGCGTTCCACTTTCGTTCCCAAGCGATTAAGCAGTTTGATAGTGGTATCAATATCTCTCAATGCAGGAACATTTTGTAACTCAACGGGTTCTTCTGCCAACAGCGCTGCAAACATAATTGGTAGTGCGGCATTTTTTGCCCCGGAAATAGTAACCTCTCCCGACAGGCAGGCAGGCCCTTTCACACGAAATTTATCCATCTGTCATGATTCTCTTATTTAATTCAAAGTGTGCTGTTCGCACGAGGCAAACAGCCTCAAAATCCTTGAAGCTTACGATCACGCTGCCACTGCACAGGAGTATAAGCCTTGATTGACAACGCATGAATGCGATTATCAGAAATGTATTCCATCAGAGGAGCATAAATAGTCTGCTGTTGTTTGACACGGCTCAGGCCATCAAAAATTGCACCAACAGCAATAACCTGAAAATGGCTGCCATCACCGCTAACGATAACTTCATCAAGTGCCAGACTGTCCATCAGCACTTTTTTAATTTCATTAGTATCCATAAATTGCTCACATTCGTCGTTAGAAATTAATAGTAGACGCCTATCCTAATAGAATCCAGACGACTCTTAAACCATGAAAAACGCCCCTGTAAGATGATGGCTTACAGGGGCGCTGTTTATCAAAAATTAAGCTACGCCTTGGGCTGATTTTCCTCAAGAAGGCTTTGCAGACCATATAACACGATCAACGTGTTAAGGCGTTCCCCTACACCTGAAAATGACAGTATCCTACCACCTTGCTGATACTCTCCTCTTAAACGGACAAACAGTGCCAGCCCCGTCGAGTCCACATGGCTGAGCAGGGAAACGTCAATATTATCGATTCCTTCCAATACACTTTCTTTTTTCTGCCAGAGAGGAAGTAAACTGTCGCGATCCAGCGTGCCTTTCAGAAATAGCGTATTGCCCGCTTTTTCCCAACTCACCATTTCACTGGCCAAGCTGCTATCAGAAGTGCTTTTTTCCATATCACTTTTTCTTTTCTAAAGTGATCGGGGCTTTTGCACTGATGGACAGTTGTTCAGTCAAACCGTCAATGCCTTTCTGACGCAAGATATCCATCCATTCATTCTGCTTGGTCGTGATCATGCTCACGCCCTCTGCAATCATATCGTAAGCCTGCCAATTTCCTGTTTTACTGTTTTTACGCCATTGGAAATCCAGACGAACCGGCGGTTGCCCATTAGGATCGCTAATAGTGACACGGATAGCCACGATAGTTTTATCACCCAATGGCTGTTCTGGGGCAATTTCATAATTTTGACCATGATACATCGCCAGAGCCTGACCATATGCCTGTTCCAAATAAGTTTCAAACGCCTTGAAATAAGCATCGCGCTGTTCTGGGGTCGCTTGTTTGTAGTAAGGTCCTAAAACCAGTGCCCCCGCATACTTTACCTGTACGTAAGGCAACAACTCTTCACGCACAATCTGACGCAAAACTTCTGGATTTGACTGTATCCGGGGTTGTTCATTCTTCAAACGGGTAAAGGTTTTTTCCGCCGCGTCTTTCATCAAGGCGTAGGGATTTGTCTGATCCGCTGCACTGACCAGTGGCGCAGCCACCAGCAATGCAACCATGAGCAATCGCTTAAACATAAATGTTATTTCTCCTAAACAGTGGATTGTTGGTTAGTGTGTCTGTTCAGGTGTAGAAGCGGATTTTTCCTGATTTCCGCCACCGCTCTTATACAAGAACTGACCAATCAAATCTTCAAGTACCATAGCAGGCTTGGTGTCTTCAATACGACCACCATCTTTCAACATGAAAGTCCCCAAATCCTGATCATCAAACCCGACATTGAGTGAGATGTATTGTTCACCCAGCAACCCTGAGGTTCGGATAGACAAAGAGCTTGTATTCGGAATATTGTCGTATTGAGTGAAAATATCCAATGCAACCTGCGGCGTATAAGTTTTATGATCCAACCAAATTTTTTCTACACGACCAATCACCACTCCGCCAACTTTCACTGGCGAACGTATCTTCAGCCCACCAATATTGTCAAATGCGGCATATACGCGATAAGTTGTCTGACTGCCGAAAGATCGGATATCCGCCACTTTCAGGCATAAGAAAATGATTGCCGTCAACGCAATCAAAACAAAAGCACCAACCCAAATTTCATTTTTCTTGCTTTGCATCGACTTAGTTCCCAAACATCAGTGCTGTCAGCACAAAATCCAAACCCAATACCGCCAACGACGCATGAACTACCGTGCGTGTTGTTGCCCTGCTGATCCCTTCCGATGTTGGGATAGCATCATAACCATTGAACAGCGCAATCCACGTTATCGTGATGGCAAAAACGACACTCTTAAGAAAACAGTTAACCAGGTCTTTTTCCCATTCCACCGCTGATTGCATGGATGACCAAAAAAAGCCGCCATCAATGCCTTTCCAGTCTACACCGACTATCGCGCCCCCTATGATCCCAACGGCAACAAAGATCAGTGACAGCAAAGGCATACTAATAAAACCCGCCCAAAAACGAGGGGCAATGACACGACGCAACGGATCAACAGCCATCATTTCCAAACTGGAGAGCTGTTCCGTGGCTTTCATCAAACCAATTTCTGCGGTCAGAGCTGAACCCGCCCTACCCGCAAACAGCAGCGCTGTCACTACAGGCCCTAATTCACGCAGCAGTGATAACGCCACCATCATGCCAAGACTGCCCTCAGCACTGAATGTAGTCAGAACCAGATAACCCTGCAAAGCCAAAACCATGCCGATAAATAATCCTGAGACCACAATGATCAGCAGAGATTGAACACCTACGCTATAAAGTTGCTGACGCAATAGTGTCCATTGCTTGGCAGGCTCTGGTTTACCAAAAATTGCGCCAAACAGCATAAAGCCCGCACGACCAAATGAAGCTGTAATTTCAATTGCACGTCTGCCCAACGCTGCCAATGCCCGTGTTAACATCAACATTCCATTATCCTAATAACTCAGTTTTATAATCCCCGGCAGGGAAACGGAAAGGTACTGGCCCATCAGCAACACCATCAAGAAATTGCCGTACCCGTTGCTCCTGATTCGCTCTCAACTGTTCAGGAGTGCCTTCTGCTATCACTTTCTGTTCAGCCACGATATAAGCATAATCAGCAATACTCAGCACTTCAGGCACATCATGCGAAACAACAACACACGTAACCCCAAGCGCATGATTAAGCTCGTCAATCAGTTTCACCAAAACCCCCATTGTGATTGGGTCTTGACCAACGAATGGCTCATCAAACATGATTAAGTCTGGATCGAGCGCGATCGCCCTCGCCAATGCTGCTCGTCTGGCCATGCCGCCTGACAGTTCCGATGGCATCAAATAAGCCGCGCCACGTAAACCCACCGCTTCCAATTTCATCATCACAGTAGTATGAATCAATTCTTCTGGCAGTTGGGTATGCTCACGCAGAGGAAAAGCGACATTGTCAAAAACATTTAGATCAGTAAACAATGCCCCTGACTGGAATAACATGCTCATTTTCTTGCGCGCCGCATAAAGACGCGAGCGGGACAATGCGGGAATATTATCACCATCAAACCAAATTTCACCGCGTTCAGGGCGAATTTGTCCCCCAATCAGACGTAATAAGGTTGTTTTTCCTATGCCGGAAGGCCCCATGATGGCAGTCACTTTTCCTTTCGGGACGGTCATATTAATATCAGCAAAAATCGGGCGTTGACCTCGGGTAAAATGCATTCCACAGATCTCAATAAGATTTGCTGTTTGTTGATTCATTATTAATAGCCCCTAACCGTTAGTAGAACTGTCTTATTTACTGTATTTAAATAGTCAATCATGCATACTACAAAAAAATTGCCCAATTTGCGTTAGCAAAGTTGCGACAAATTTTACTTTTTATCTCTTGACCGTCAGAATGTATAAGTTTAGCTGAATAAACATTTTATGTTTAAAAATCAACCATTATTAGCATTATGCTCGGAATAAATCTTATTTAAGGGACACACCATGTTTCTGACTATTGTATTGCTCATTACCGGGTTGATTTTACTGGTGTATGGTTCTGATAGATTAGTTTATGGTGCCGCGGTTTTTTCCCGTTCCCTGAAAATCCCCCCCTTTATTATTGGTCTGGTCATTATGGGGATCGGAACATCACTGCCAGAACTGATGGTTTCTGTCACAGCAATTTTAGACGGGATGCCGGACATGGCGGTGGGCAATGCAATTGGTTCCAATATTACGAACCTGCTGCTGATTACAGGAGCAGCGGCGTTCATCAGGCCAATCACGGTAAAATCGGATATCCTCCGGCGGGAACTGCCCCTGATGCTGCTAATCACCGCCTTTGCTGGATATCTAATCTCCAACAGCTATTTGAGCCGCATGGATGGTATCCTTCTGTCACTTTCTGCCTTTTTCTTCATCGCGCTGATGATTAAAATGACGGCCTTATCCCAATATGACGGGGTTGATAGCTATACCCAAGAACGAGATTCAGAATTGCCTGTCGAAGGCAACAAAGGCATTGCTCTTCTATGGGTTCTGCTGGGGTTAATTATCCTGCCCATCTCTACCCGAATGGTGATTGACAATGCCATCGTCATTGCGCGGATTTATGGCATCAGTGAATTGATTATTGGTCTGACAATCCTTGCCGTAGGCACCAGCCTGCCGGAGCTTGCCACCGCCATTGCAGCCGCCATAAAAGGTGAGAATGATATGGCGATGGGCAACATCATTGGCTCAAATATATTCAATGTTACCCTCGTGTTGGGTATTCCCGCCATACTTTCTCCCAGTGTCATTTCACCCGATGCTTTTTCCCGGGATTTTTGGGTCATGATGGCAGCCAGTGTACTATTCACGGTATTCTGTCTGGGAAGAAAGCATCGATTGAACCGATTGAATGGTATTCTGTTATTGGGCTGTTTTATCGCTTATTTTATCGTACTTTTTATTTCTAATTATTACTGTACTGAATTACGGTATTAATTTATTGCTGATTGAGTGGGAAAAGAGTGAGAAGTAGAAATGCCTAAAATCGATTTTCAACAAGCAGGTAAAAAAGTATTACACATCGAACTTGATGGACTAGCCGATCTGGAACAATACATTAATGATGATTTCAGCCAGGCCTGTGAATTAATGTTTGGTTGTGAAGGAAAAGTCATTGTCATGGGAATGGGAAAATCCGGTCACATTGGGCGAAAGATCGCAGCGACATTTGCCAGTACCGGTACTCCTTCATTTTTTGTCCATCCCGGCGAAGCCAGCCATGGCGATCTCGGCATGGTGACACAAAAAGATATTGTGCTGGCAATCTCAAATTCTGGTGAGTCAAATGAAATTCTGGCTTTGATTTCTGTGCTTAAGAGACAAAAAGTTCCACTCATCTGCATGACCAACAATCGTAGCAGTAGTATGGGAAAAGCCGCAGATATCCATTTATGTATTAAGACCTCTCAGGAAGCCTGTCCATTGGGGCTGGCACCGACGACCAGTACAACAGCAACACTTGTCATGGGAGATGCTTTGGCCATTGCGCTTTTGCAAGCCCGTGGTTTTACTGCTGAAGACTTCGCCCTCTCCCATCCCGGTGGCACGCTCGGACGCAAACTCTTGTTGCTGGTCAGTGACTTAATGACTGTCGGTGATGATATTCCCCGTGTTTCCCGTAATGCGACTTTACGCGAAGGTCTGGTGGAAATTACCCGAAAGAAACTGGGGATGACGGTTATCTGCGATGATGACATGCAAATCCAGGGTATTTTTACCGATGGTGATTTGCGTCGTGTTTTCGATATGGGTATCGATTTAAACAACGCAAAAATTGCTGATGTCATGACTACTGGCGGTATCCGCATAAAACCCAATTCGCTGGCTGTTGATGCCTTAAATCTGATGCAATCACGCCACATCACGTCTTTGCTGGTCACAGAAGGAGACAAATTGCTTGGTATACTGCATATGCATGATCTTTTACAGGCCGGGGTTGTATAAACGAATTGTATAAAACAATCGCATAAAATAATCACATAAAACAAGTTTGATGCAAACAGGTATAGTATACCCAATCGCTTTCAAGTTGCCGCACAGCCAGTAAAGCAGCAACTTGAAAGATGAAGGATATAAACCTTAAGAGAATTCCTTAATGAATCAAAGAGATTATCTGGACACCTGCTATGGCCCAGTCAGCAAAGATATTATCGAAAAAGCCCGTAAAATCCGTCTTCTAATCTGTGATGTGGATGGTGTAATGTCTGATGGGTTGATCTATATGGGCAATGAGGGAGAAGAACTGAAAGCCTTTAATGTTCGTGATGGTTATGGTATCCGTTGTTTAATCACTTCTGGTATTGAAGTTGCCATTATTACCGGCCGCAAAGCAAAACTGCTAGAAAATCGAGCTGAAACACTGGGTATTACACATCTTTACCAAGGTCAGAGCGATAAGATTTTGGCGTATAAAGAACTGTTGGATAAACTAGTGTTACAGTCAGATCAAATTGCCTATATTGGTGATGACCTTATTGACTGGCCTGTCATGGCACAAGTTGGATTATCTGTTGCGGTTGCTGATGCCCATCCACTGCTGTTGCCAAAGGCAGATTATGTGACTCGGATTGCAGGCGGTCGTGGTGCAGTCAGGGAACTTTGTGATTTGGTGCTCTTCGCTCAGAATAAGCTGGAAGGTGCCAAAGGGTTATCCATATAAACTAAAACTGAAAAAGAATGAGCAAAATTCAATCCTGGTTGATCGCAATACTCGGACTTATCGCACTTGCGCTAATTGGCTGGAATTTATCGAATGTAAATGACGACTCTTCATCATCCATCGTAGATGACGGTTATCCCACTTATCAAACACAGGAAGCAGTTACCTTTGTCCATGATCCGGAGGGCAAACTGCTTTACAAATTAGTGGCCGATGATGTCAAAAATTTCGCTGATACGAAGCTGACTTGGTTTACCAAGCCCGTATTAACAACATATGACTCCAACAATCCCTCAGACTCCCGGAAAGCCACATGGACAGTCAGTGCCGATAAAGCCAGACTAACTAATGACAACATGCTCTATCTGTATGGGAATGTCCTAGTGAATAGCCTGAACGATGCATCACAATTGCAGAAAATCACAACAGATAATGCGACCGTTAATCTTACAACACAAGATGTAGCGTCCGATGATCAAGTCACTCTCACTGGGGTTGGTCTGAAATCTGTTGGCATGAAAATGCGCGGCAATCTGCGAAACAAAACCGCTGAACTGATTGAAAAGGTGACTACTCGATATGAGATTCCACATGAACAACCTAATCCGTAATACCGTTATTGCCAGTACCTTTTTTGCTGTCAGCTTGCCCGTACTGGCCTTGAAAGATGATACGAAACAGCCCATTACCATCGACTCTGCAAGACAGTCACTGGATTTAACAGGGAACGTTGCCACATTTACGGATAGTGTCATAGTAAAGCAAGGTTCAATTGACATTCATGCTGATAAAGTCATTGTCACTCGTCCAGATGGGGATTCGAATAAAACGGTCATTGAAGCCTACGGTAATCCTGCTACTTTCTACCAATTGCAGGATGATGGCAAACCCCTCAAAGGGCATGCAGCAAAGATGCGCTATGAAATGGATAAAGAGCTGATCACATTGACAGGTAATGCCTATCTTGAACAGCTAGACAGTAATATTAAGGGTGACAAAATCACCTACCTCGTGCCGACACAGCAAATGGAAGCCTTTAGTGATAAAGGTAAACATGTCACAACCGTCCTGTTGCCTGCCCAATTACAAGACAAAGGCCCGGGTACCCAAGGCGCTGAAGTTCACAAAAAGAGTAAATAACGACTTATGGCAATACTAAACGCAGCAAATTTGGCAAAGGCATATAAGGGCCGGAAGGTCGTTGAGAACGTCAGCCTGAAAGTAAGGTCAGGAGAAATTGTTGGCTTACTTGGTCCCAACGGTGCAGGTAAGACAACCACTTTCTACATGGTGGTTGGCATTGTTCCGCGTGATGCAGGCTCTATCTCCATTGATGAAGAAGACATCAGCTTATTGCCGCTACATGAACGCGCCCGACGTGGAATAGGGTATTTACCGCAAGAAGCTTCAATCTTCCGCCGCCTGAGTGTCTTCGACAACTTGATGGCTGTCCTTGAGATCCGCAAAGACCTTAACAAAGAACAACGAAAAACGCGCGCAGAAGAGTTGATGGAAGAGTTTCATATCTCCCATCTGCGTGATAGCCTTGGGCAATCACTTTCTGGTGGTGAACGCCGCCGCGTGGAGATTGCCCGCGCGCTGGCCGCCAATCCCAAATTCATCTTGCTGGATGAGCCTTTTGCCGGTGTTGACCCGATATCCGTATTGGATATCAAAAAGATCATTCAACACCTGCGAGACTGCGGATTGGGTGTCCTGATTACTGACCACAATGTCCGTGAAACACTGGATGTCTGTGAACGTGCTTATATCGTCAGTCAAGGTCACTTGATTGCCCACGGCAGCCCTGATGACATCCTGAATAACGAGCAAGTAAAACGCGTCTATCTGGGTGAAGGCTTCCGCCTTTGATTCTGATTTTTCTGTCAGGCGTAATTTAAGGGATCATTCAAGCTAGATTAAGGAGAAAGTAGTAACGCTATGAAGCAAAGTTTGCAACTCAGGCTCAGTCAACAACTGACGATGACGCCCCAGCTCCAGCAAGCTATCCGTTTGTTGCAACTTTCTACGCTTGAGCTTCAGCAAGAAATCCAACAAGCACTGGAAACTAATCCACTGCTTGAACAAGATGAGCTGCATCAGGAAGTGGAGAATCGAGATCTTCCAGAAACTGAAATGGAAGTCATGGATACCCGCGAAGCGCTTGAACAGAAAGATATGCCCAAAGAGCTGCCACTGGATACCAGTTGGGATGAAATTTATACCGCTGGTACGCCTTCAGGAAGCCACAGTGATCACGGTGATGATGACTTTCCCGTTTATCAAGGGGAAACAACCCAGACACTCCAAGACTACCTTATGTGGCAGGCAGGATTAACCCCCTTTACTGAGACGGACACTGCCATTGCCACATCGATCATTGATGCGATTGATGACAGCGGCTATCTGACTGTATCTACCGAAGAGATCCTTGCCTGCATGGGCGATGATGAACTGACACCGGAAGAAGTCGAAGCTGTTCTCAAGCGCATACAACATTTTGATCCGATTGGGGTTGCCGCCCGTGATTTACGTGAATGCCTGTTTATCCAACTTTCCATGCTGCCACCCGAAACACCTTACTTGAATGAAGCTAAACTCGTCGTTAGTAAGTATCTTGAACTACTGGGTAATCGAGACTTCCGTAATTTATTACGTCAGAGCAAATTAAAAGAAAATGTTCTGAAAGAGGCAATTGATATTATTCAATCACTGGAGCCGAAACCGGGGTTAGTAGTCAATACCGGTGAGTCCGAGTATGTTATTCCAGATGTATTGGCGCAAAAAGAAAATGACAGCTGGCAAGTCAGGCTGAATACCGATAGCATCCCCCGCCTGCGTATCAACCAACACTATGCAGCACTGGGACAGTTAGCCCATAATGAAAGTGACAGCCTCTTCATTCGCAATAACTTGCAAGAGGCTAAATGGCTTATCAAAAGTCTCGAAAGCCGTAATGAGACTTTATTGAAAGTCGCCCGCTGCATTGTTGGACGGCAGCAAGATTTTTTTGAATATGGTGAGGAGCATATGAAACCGCTGGTCTTGGCCGATATTGCCTATCAGGTTGATATGCATGAATCCACCATTTCACGTGTGACGACCCAGAAGTATCTGTATAGTCCGCGAGGTATTTTTGAGCTTAAATATTTTTTCTCCAGCCATGTCAATACCGATAGCGGAGGCGAAGCCTCTTCTACCGCAATACGTGCCCTGGTGAAAAAACTGGTCGCGGCAGAAAATCCGGTCAAGCCCCTGAGTGACAATAAATTGACCAGCATGCTGGCCGACCAAGGCATTCAGGTGGCACGCCGAACTGTCGCAAAATATAGAGAGTCGTTATCCATCCCGCCTTCAAACCAACGTAAAAAGCTGGTTTGAACAACACAGAGAAGGAAAACACTATGCAACTCAATGTCACAGGCCACAATATTGAAATCACAGATGCACTGCGCAACATTGTGAACACCAAATGCGGCAAACTGGATCAATATTTCGATAAGATTAACCTCATTCAGGTCACCCTCCGAGTGGAAAAAGTGCAGAAAATCGCGGAAGCCACAGTGCACATCAACGGAGGTGAGTTGCATGCCACCTCAGAGCATGAAGACATGTATGCGGCAATTGATGCATTGGCAGATAAACTCGCTCGTCAATTGACCAAACACAAAAGTAAATTGAGACAACATTAACAGTTTCCAGACAACGGGGCCGTCATAAAATTACACTGTTCTGTCTGGAAGCAGTGCATTAATACCAGATGCCTTGAGGCATCTGGTATCACAAGGCTCTAAGTGAATAAAGAAATGAACAACGAAACAGATTTACCGCTAAGCTCAGTGCTTTCACCCGAATGTACACGCAATAACGTCCCTTGTTCGAGTAAGAAGCGAGCCTTAGAGATTATCAGTGAGCTAGCATCAAAACAGCTTGAATTACCGGAACATACCGTGTTCGAAGCTATTCTTTCCCGCGAAAAAGTAGGCACAACAGGCATCGGCAACGGGGTTGCGATCCCACACGGCAAATTAGACAAGGAATGCTCACACAATGCCGTTGGCGTGTTTTTGCATCTGGAGCACCCTATTACCTTTGATGCCATTGATAATCAGCCTGTTGACTTACTGTTCGCTTTATTGGTGCCATCAGACCAGTGTCAAACCCATTTACACTCGCTATCATTAATAGCAAAGCGCCTTGCAGATAAAAACCTTTGCCGTCGCCTGCGTTCAGCACAGAGTGACGAAGAGCTATATAAAATTATTACTGAATAAATAACTAATACAATTATAAACATTTAGGAGAGTCACCTCATGGTGCTGATGATAGTCAGTGGTCGTTCAGGTTCTGGTAAGTCCGTTGCTCTGCGGGCGCTGGAAGACATGGGTTTCTATTGCGTAGATAACCTGCCGGTCGTGTTGTTGCCAGAACTGGCAAGCACACTGGCTGAACGCGACATTTCCGCTGCGGTTAGCATTGATGTCAGAAACATGCCGGAGTCGCCGGAAATTTTCGAAGAAGCTTTGACACAATTACCTGACAGTTTTTCACCACAGCTTCTGTTTCTTGACGCGGATCGCAATACACTGATCCGCCGTTACAGTGACACCCGCCGTTTGCACCCACTGTCCAGCAAAAACCTGTCACTGGAAAGTGCGATTGACCAAGAAAGCGACCTGCTGGAGCCCCTGCGTTCACGCGCCGACTTAATCATCGACACATCTGAAATGTCCGTTCACGAACTGGCAGAAATGCTCAGGACACGTTTACTGGGTAAGCGTGAACGTGAACTGACTATGGTATTTGAATCATTTGGTTTTAAACATGGTATCCCAATTGATGCAGACTATGTTTTCGATGTGCGTTTCCTGCCAAACCCTCACTGGGACCCAAAACTGCGCCCAATGACCGGTCTGGATCGCCCTGTTGCCGCATTCCTGGATCGCCATACCGAGGTTCATAACTTTATTTACCAAACCCGCAGTTACCTTGAACTTTGGTTGCCCATGCTAGAAACCAACAACCGCAGCTATCTGACTGTAGCCGTCGGCTGTACGGGCGGTAAACATCGTTCTGTCTATGTTGCTGAACAGTTAGCAGATTATTTCCGTTCCCGTGGTAAAAATGTGCAATCACGTCACCGCACACTGGAAAAACGCAAATAATATCAATAATGCAGGCCATAATAGTGACAGTCAAACAAAGACTTGAGATCAAAAATCGGCTCGGAATGCATGCCCGGCCTGCCATGAAACTACATGATCTTGTGCAACAGTTTCAATCGCAGGTCATTTTGCGCAACAGCAGCAATATTCAGGCTGAAGCCAGTAGCGTCATTGCCATGCTGATGCTGGATTCTGAGCAAGGCAGTTACATTGAAGTAGAAGCAAGCGGGAAGGATGAACAGCAAGCGCTGACTGCCATCATAGCACTTTTCAATGCAGGATTTGATGAGGAATAATTACCCTTTTTTAACTCCATCCCCTCATTCTCAAAGCTGAGAAAACGCCACTTTCAGCTTTGGGCCTCTGTTTTATCCCTACCCGGATTAGTGCAGACGATAATAAACGGAATGATGATCAAAATGGTTTTGTTGGTAAATACTTGCCATCCAGTGTAATGACTGCACGTTCACCACCCTCAGGATCGGCCACTTTTTTCACGTCTAATCTGAAATTGATAGCGCTGATAATGCCATCCCCGAATTTTTCATGAACCAGTGCTTTTAATGTTGTACCGTAAACCTGCAACATTTCATAGAAACGATACATGGTCGGGTCAGTCGGGATACGATCATCAATGCTGCCACGAACAGGAATAGTCTGTAGTAACAGCACATCATCACTGTCCAGATCCAGTTTTTGACCGACCATAACCGCAATCTCTTTAGGCAGCGGATGCTGGCCTAAGATTGCTGCGGTAACGAACGCTTCGGTCAAACCGGTATCATCTGCAATTTCTGCAAATGACAGATCTTTCTTCGCTTTAATAGCTAAGATTTTGTCAGCTAATGTTAAACGGACTTCACGGCTGATTTGTGACTGGATCATAGCAATACCTCGTTAATTAAATGAATTAAGCTGTGATTATTTACGTGCAGGGGATATTACGCGCATTATTTTATAAATAAAAAGTCTCATTCATAATGACGATCATTCAAAAAACTAATGAGTCAACAGAATGAATTTACGTCATATCTGGTATTTTTTAGCGGTTGCTGAGCAACAAAGTTTTACCCGTGCCGCAGACGTTTTACACATATCACAACCCGCATTGTCACAACAAATCAAAATATTAGAGAAGAATCTTGGCATTCAGTTATTTGATCGCACAGGACGAAATACGCGCCTGACGGATACAGGAGAGGTCTATGTACAATATGTACGCCGCGCTTTTCAGTGTCTGGAAGAAGGAAAACGCGCTATTCATGATGTTGAAGATCTTAGCCGGGGAACCCTGCGAATAGCCGTTACACCAACGTTTACCAATTATTTTATAGGGCCATTATTCGCTGATTTTTATTCGCGATATCCGGACATTACGTTACAACTACAAGAAATATCTCAGGAAAAAATAGAGAGGATGTTACTTAATGATGATATTGATATCGGCATTGCCTTTGAAGAAAGCTATTCACCAGACATCACTACAATAAAGTTGATGACAGAAACATTAGCAGTTGTGGTTGCTGATCAGCATTCATTAGCACATCAAGCATCGATTACTTTTAACGAACTTCATCATGAAAAACTTATTCTGCTGAGTCCTGAATTTGCCACCCGGGTGCAAATTGATCACCTGTTTTGTCAGCGGGATATCAAACCAAAAGTACAAATGGAGATGAGTTCGATTAGTGCTATTTTGGAAGTTATTCGCCGGACATCACTTGTAACACTGCTTCCTGTGGATATTCCTCGTCGGGATAATGGATTGGTTACTATTCCATTAGTGGCTGATGAGCCAAGAAGAACAGCGGTATTAATGCAACGCCATGGGGCATGGCAAACAGCAGCAGCACGGGCATTTATTGCTATGGCGCAAGTGTTTTCTGCAAAAATACAGTTATGAGCGTTACACCACTAGTACGATTCAAGCTCACAGTACAAGCTGCCTAGATCCGTACCATTTTAAAATGTCGGGCTGGAATGTGACTGATATAGCGCCTCTACCTCTCTGAATGATGGCGATACACCAAATCTGCTCGACAGCTTTCCTCGAAAAAATAGCGATTAAAACCGACAAAAGATAAAAAAACATTCATATATTTTGCTTGCGAATACTTTAACCACAATAAAAATAACCACATAAAATAATAATATTAGTTAATAATTCCGATTATTTATAAATAGCATTAAATACATAATAAATGTTACTTCTCAATGAGTTAACAGTGTGAAATAACCTAAGAAAAAACTTATTATTAAAGGGTGTTTACACAGTGCATTTCACTCACAAATCCTCAACTGGAGATTCATTTCATGAGTTTTAATAAAACTACACTGGCAATTCTTCTTGGTCTGAGTCTATACCAAGGCGCTGTTCAAGCTGCGCCTGTGCTCTCTTTAGATAACACCCACGCAGAAAGCATCGCAGCAACCAATAACGCTTGGGTTGAAATCAATACCACCACTTTCGAAAATAATATCCACACATTGCAAAAAAAACTGAACAAAGACACCAAAATGTGTGCGATTCTGAAAGGTGATGCTTATGGTCATGGTATCGGCCTGTTGATGCCATCCATCATTAAAACCAACGTGCCTTGCGTGGGGATCACCAGTAATGAAGAAGCTCGCATCGTGCGTGAAAGTGGCTTTAAAGGACAACTGATCCGTGTCCGCGCGGCTGATGTGTCTGAAATTGAAAGCACTCTGAGCTATGACATGGAAGAGATAATCGGCGATCTGGAACAGGCTAAGGCCATTGATGCGCTGGCCAAAAAGCACGGTAAAGAAATTCACGTCCATCTGATGCTGAACACTGGTCTTATGAGCCGCAATGGATTGGAAATGAAAACTGAGCAGGGCAAACAAGAAGCGCTGAAAATCACTCAGTTGCCTAACCTGAAACTGGTCGGCATGATGAGCCACCACGCATTCACCAATATGGATGCAATTCGTGACAGCATTAAAAATTTCAAAGAACAAACTTCTTGGTTGATCAAAACAGCAAACCTGAAAAGAGATGAGATTACGCTGCACGCATCAAGCTCCTTTGCATCACTCAGCATTCCTGAAGCCCAATTCGATATGGCTCGCGTGGGTAGTGCGCTGTACGGCATTCTGACCACTAGTCACCCAGAATTCAAGCCATTGATTCAAGTGAAAACCCGTGTCGCTTCTGTTAAACCTTACCCTAAAGGTAATGGTGTCGGCTACGACAACACTCACATTCTGAAACGTGATTCCATGCTCGCTAACTTGCCAGTGGGTTTCTCTGATGGCTTTAGTTCTGCCATGTCAAACAAAGCCTACGTCCTGATCAACGGTCACCGTGTGCCTGTTGTCGGCAGCGTTTCCATGAATACTGTGATGGTCGATGTTACCGATCTGCCAGACGTGAAGAGTGGTGATGAAGTGGTCATTTTCGGTAAACAAGGTAATGACGAAATCACCCAGTCTGATATTCAGAAATGGGGTGGAATGCACGTTGTTGAATTTTCTTCTATCTGGGGAGAAACCAACCCACGTGTTGTTACCACAGATGCTTAACCTGCGCTTAAGATGAGAGCAGGTGATCCCTCTTTTTTGGGGTGAATGAACCTTATTTCATTAACAACACAAAACAGTTCGTGATCATGATCTCTTTATTTTCATGACAGAACAGCCTAATATCACTTTAATCACTTTTGAAAATAACACCCCCTCCTTGCGATGCGGGGTGTTATTTTGTATTGAGCCTAATTTGGAGTGTGGTATGAAAAAACCTAAAATTATCATTAATGAATTGGATGCTGAACGTTTAGATTCTCTGTTGGAACAACCCGCATTTGCCAATACCAGCATTGCTGATGCCTTGAATGAAGAATTGGACAGGGCAGAAATTCTTCCTCCGGTAGAAATCCCGGCAGATGTTGTCACAATGAACAGTGAAATTCGCTTTATTGATTTGAGTAACAATGAAGAACGTGTTCGCACGCTGGTCTACCCTGCTTCCCTACAGGACAGCACCAAACAACTGTCAGTCATGGCTCCTATGGGCGCAGCTCTGTTAGGGCTTAGGGTAAATGATGAAATAAACTGGGCATTGCCGAACGGTGAAAAAACCCGAATAAAGGTATTAGAGATACTTTACCAACCCGAAGCCACGGGAGAATATCACCGCTAATTTCCAGCCAGCTCAGTTAGACCGAACTGGCTGCTGTTGATTGAGTATCCCTATTGACCGGCGATACTCATTTCCGGCAGCAATACCGAACCACACTGAATATTGCTGCGTGTTTCGATATCATCACCAATTGTTACCATATTCGCCCACATATCCTTCAAGTTACCAGCAATGGTAATCTCACTGACCGGGTATTGAATTTCACCGTTTTCAACCCAAAAACCGGATGCACCACGGGAGTAATCACCTGTAACCGCACTGACACCCTGTCCCATCAATTCAGTGACAATCAGTCCCGTTCCCATTTCACGCAACAGACCAGCAAAACCCAGTCCCTGACCCGCTATGTGCCAGTTATGAATGCCACCGGCATGGCCTGTGTTCACCATTCCCAACTTGCGGGCAGAATAAGAAGTCAGCAGCCAAGTTTGCAAAACACCCTCTTTAATAATGTCACATGATGTTGTACGCACACCTTCACTATCAAAAGGTGTTGAAGCCAGTCCACGCAGCAAATGCGGTTGTTCTTGAATTGTTAACCATGAAGGCAGAATCTGCTTGCCCAGACTATCCAGCAAGAAAGAAGATTTACGATAAATGCTGCTACCGCTGATCGCGCCAACCAAGTGACCAAATAAACCTGTTGCCACTTCCGCAGAAAAGATAACCGGTGCTTTCATCGTTGGTAACTTGCGTGCGCCCAGACGGGAAAGTGTACGACGGGCACACTCCTGCCCAACCCATTCAGGGGATTTCAGATCATCGAAATGGCGACTTACAGTATAGGCATAATCGCGCTCCATATTGCCATTCTGCTCTGCGATCACACAGCTAGACATAGAGTGACGACTTGAACAGTAGCTTTGCAGCATACCATGGCTGTTACCGAATACCCGAATGCCATAATGACTATTGAAACTACCGCCTTCGGTATTAGTAATGCGTTCATCTGCCTGTAATGAAGCTTGTTCAGCACGGGCTGCTAATTCAATGGCCGTATCAGCATCCATATCAGCAGGATGGAAAAGATCCAATTCCGGTGCATCAAATGCCAATAATTCCTTATCGGCAGGGCCCGCATAAGGATCAGGGGATGTGTAGCGAGCGATATCAATAGCAGCCTGAACAGTACGGGCAATTGCCTCAGGGCTTAAGTCCGTAGAGGAAGCACTGCCTTTGCGTTGCTGATGGTAAACCGTGATCCCCAGAGCGCCATCACTGTTAAACTCAACATTTTCGACTTCACTGAAACGGGTGCTGACACTAATTCCCGTGGTTTTATTGACCGCGACTTCCGCAGCATCACAACCGGCTTGCGCTAATTCCAGAGCATGGGCAACTGCATCTTCCAGTTGCTGACGCTGCTCTGTGATTTGTTGATTGGTGACTATCATTAATTAACCATAATCCAATGAATTAAAAAGAAAACTCGTCAGAAAAAATGCCTCCGCCCACGTCATGGCATGAATGCCGAGTGGTAATCAGGCAATTTTCCCAGTTACAATACACAATATTAGGATGTTAACACCCACCGGACGATAGGTCATGCTCCAAAACACACCTTATCCGGCCTTTTTAGAAGGAAAACAATTATGGCAAAGCAGCCTGAAGATTGGCTCGACAATTATCCTGCTGAAGAGGAAGAAGAAGAGATAATCTGGGTCAGTAAAAGCGAAATCAAACGAGACGCTGAAATACTGAAAAAGTTGGGAACGGAACTGGTTGAACTCAGCAAAAACCAACTGGCGCGGATACCACTGGATGAAGATTTGCTGGCTGCCATTGAACTGGCACAGAAAATCAAACGTGAAGGTCGTCGCCGCCAATTACAATTAATCGGAAAATTATTGCGTGCCCGTGATCCTGAACCCATCACCATTGCGCTGGATAAACTGAAAAATCGTCACAACCAGCAAATCGTTATTTTACACAAGCTGGAAGAGCTGCGTGATAAATTGCTCGAAGATGATGATGCTTTTGAGGAAGTTATTGCGCTGTATCCGCATACAGATCGTCAACAGCTTCGCACACTGGTTCGCAATGCTAAAAAAGAGAAAGCGGCTAACAAGCCACCAAAATCTTACCGTCAGATTTTCCAATATCTGAAAGAATTATCGGAATCAGCTTAATCAGCCCTCCACCGCCATTTCGTTAAGAATTGGCGGTATTTCCTTTTGTCATCCCGCTTCTCCATTACCATTGTATTAAATCGGTTTAAGTTAACACTTTGAGATAAATGATGCAGAAATGTAACATTTAATGGGGTAGCTTTTTTACTTTAAATAATCTCCACTCCGTTCCCTAAAGTGACTGAAAACCATACAAAGGACATCTCAAATGCCGTTAGTTATTATTCCTGATGATTATCAAGAAGCTACAAAACAAATTCAGGCTTTATACCAAAACAGTGACTTTGAAGTCGTTTGCCTCGGTGCCCTTGACCGTGATCCTAAATACCGCACGCTCTGGGTTGATAGAAGCAGGAGCATTAGAAAAAGCACTCGACTTAGGCACTCCCGGCTTTGCTGCATTGGATGTTTTTGATATTGAGCCAATTTGGGATACCAGCCACTCTTTATTACAACGGGATAATGTTCTTTGTAGCCCACATATCGGCTATGTCACAAAAAGCGGCTATGACATTTACTTCGAAAACGCATTTAAAAATATTGAAAAATATTTTTCTGGTGATGAAAGTCATGTAATTAATAAATAATAATTTATTTTTTAACTTTATCCTCCTTTTTCAGAAGGGGGATATCTTGGCACTATACCCAATAGATTTAAAAATGCAGCGCGACGGCGAGGGAACAACAAATTCGTCGGGAACGAATTTGCCCAGCCAAAGGCTGGCCTCTGGTGAGAGGCAAGAGCCTCCCATTAATCCCCAGAAGCATAGATAACCGTATCTTTATAAAAAAGCAGAAAAAGTTCAATCCATCACATTAAACCGCAGTTTTCCTTCCAGCTCTTCTTCCGCCTCTTCAAACAACAATAAGCTATTCAGTCTGTGCTCAAGAAGTATCAGGCTGTTCCGCCTACGGTCAGGTTATCCAGTTTAAGGGTTGGCTGACCAACACCGACCGGAACACTCTGGCCTTCTTTGCCACATACACCGACACCTTTGTCTAGGGCAAGGTCATTGCCAACCATAGAAATTTGCTGCATGGCTTCAATGCCGGAGCCAATCAGTGTTGCTCCTTTCACAGGTTTCGTAATTTTACCATTTTCGATTAAGTAGGCTTCTGAGGTTGAGAAAACAAACTTACCGGACGTGATATCCACCTGGCCACCACCAAAATTCGGAGCATACAGCCCACGGTCAACACTGGCGATAATTTCTTCTGGTGTGGAATTCCCTGCCAGCATATACGTATTGGTCATGCGTGGCATTGGCAGATGCGCATAGGATTCACGGCGACCGTTGCCTGTCGGAGCTACACCCATCAGGCGGGCATTAAGTTTATCCTGCATATAGCCTTTCAGGATGCCATTCTCAATCAGAACGTTGTACTGCCCCGGTACGCCTTCGTCATCAATAGACAATGAGCCACGACGTCCTTCAAGGGTTCCGTCATCTACCACGGTGCAAAGTTCAGAAGCTACCTTTTGACCAATCTGACCAGAGAAAACTGATGTACCACGGCGGTTGAAATCACCTTCCAGACCATGCCCTACCGCTTCATGCAGCAAAACTCCCGGCCAGCCAGCGCCCAATACGACCGGCATCGTACCCGCCGGTGCCGCAACTGCTGACAGATTAATCAGTGCCATGCGAACCGCTTCACGGGCAAATTGATCTGCCAATACTTGACCGTCTTCAGTTTGCAGAAAATATTCGTAGCCGTAACGAGCACCACCACCACTGCCGCCACGTTCACGTTTGCCATCTTCTTCCACCAACACGCTGACGGAAAGACGTACCAATGGACGAATATCTGCGGCTAATGTGCCATCTGTTGCTGCTACCAACATCTGCTCATAAACGCCGCTCAGACTGGCATTGACCTCTTGTACGCGGGAGTCTTCTGCACGGGCAATTTGATCAACCCGATGCAATAAAGCAATTTTTTCTTCCCGACTCATGCTTTGCAATGGGTCAACAGCGGTATAAAGTGCTTTATGCGTAACGGCATCTAACGTATGTGCAACGCCATTGCCGACTTCCCGCACAATGCTTCGCGCTGCCTGCGCACTTTGCTGTAATGCGACCAGTGTAATTTGATCAGCATAAGCAAAACCGGTTTTTTCTCCACTGATCGCGCGAACACCTACACCTTGATCAATATTATAAGAACCATCTTTAATAATGCGGTCTTCCAATACCCATGTTTCATGGTAACTAGATTGGAAGTAGAGATCGGCATAGTCCAGACGACGTTCTGCCAATTGACCCAAAACAGAAAATAAGTCTTGATGATTTAGATTATTAGCAGCCAGTAAGTGTTCACTGACATAAGTTAAACTCATAGTGATTACTCTTTACCTTAATTTGTATTCTTTTTTATCAAAGAAGTCAGTTGTGGGCGGAATCGATTATGTTTGACCACTTTTATCTGTTCACGCATGTGAGTCAGACTATCCCGCCGGATATTAAGCTGTAATGCGCTGACGGTCAGCGGGTTTTTCCTGATAATTTCTCCCCAACCACTCACTGCCATTGAGTGGCCCCATGTTCTGCGAGTGCCGTGTACGCCAACCTGTGCTGGTGCCAAAATAATACATTGACTCTCAATAGCACGTGCTCTCAGCAGTGGTTCCCAATGTGCCTTGCCCGTCAGGCGGGTGAAAGCAGCCGGAACAGAGATAAGTTCAGCCCCCTGCTCACGCAATGCCTGAAATAACCCGGGAAAACGCAAATCATAACAGATAGTCATGCCCAAACGACCAACGGGTGTATCAACAACGGTAATGTGTTCTCCACGCTGGTAAATGGTGGATTCGTTATAAGCACCATGTTCATCGTTGATATTGACATCGAACATGTGGATTTTATCGTAGCGGGCACGGATTTTACCCTGATCATCAAACAACAGGCTACTGCTCGTGATGCGGGAAGGATCTTCCCGACTGATCATTGGCATGGAACCAATCAGCAACCAAATGCCGTAACGCTGTGCCATCTCACTGACCGCTTGTTGCAATGGCCCATTTCCCTGCACTTCTGCATATTGGCGGTAGGTTTCAGCATCGGCGAACAGCAACGCATTTTCCGGGGTCAGAATTAATTTTACTGTGTCTGGCAGTTGCTTAATCTGTTGTTCGATTTGCGCTAAATTATATTTAACATTCGTTCCACTACATAATTGTAAAAGTGCAACATTAACGTTTCTCATGACCCTTTATTCTCCTTAAGCTGACGTAAAACTTCATCAATTTTAGGCTGTTCGAGACTACCCGTTAACCGATAGCGAATCACTGATACCTTATTCCATAGCGGTCCCAGCACTTTTGTTGCCGCAAAAACTGCTGCACCAGCCACCGGATTGACGGCAAAGGCTGTCGCTACTCCCACCGTTGTCGAAATTTCTGGTGTAATCACCAGATCCATATTGGTCTGACGATGAACTAAGTCTGTCCATCCTTTGGCATTAATATCTGCTGCTAATCCATCAATGAGGAAATTATCGGTATGCATAACGCCATTTTTTATCGTTGCGTCGCCACGAATGGCATCAAAGTTGAAATCATTACCGAATGTATCACTGAAATCCAATTGTAATTTACGCAACAAGGCGTCAAAGCTGATAAGTCTCAGTAATTGCCCTGCCCTGCCACCACCCAGTTTGGCGATAGCCCCTTTTTTCATATTTCCAGTCAAGGTCCCGTTCAGTGTCTTGAGATCCGGCTGCCACGGAACATCTTGCCACCTCATGTTAAAATCAAAGTTGAAAGGCGCATCAATAATCGGAACGATGAACCCCAGATAAGCGGCCATGTCATCGAATTTTTCTCCCGATAATTGCCCTTTGGCTTGGGTATGGCTTCCGGTGTCACTCTCATACCACCGACCGGATAAGGTCAGCTTCCCAGCACTGTTCTCCACTTGTCCATTGGTCAGAATCAAGGAATCACCTTCCGGCTTGATCGACGCAGTTACTTTGCCGAGTTTTAGTCCAGCAATCCAGCATTCTGCGCATATAATATTCAGTGACGGCCAATTATCCAGAGAATAATGAGGTGATGATGCTTTATTTAACGTTAACTTGTCGGCATCAACTACTGGATCTGCCACAAACCGTGGATCGTAATAAAGATAATTGATTGATGCCTGCATTGGTTTATTTTTTTGAATAAACAGACTGCCGTCAATCTCTTCACCGACCGCGCTGACATTCATGCCATCCGCTTGTCGGACGACATTGAATGCCAGCTGATTCCAGCGCTGTCCAGCAAGATCCAGTGAAGGTAAAGAAATTTCAAATACGTTTGTCCACAGCAAACCATTATCTGCCGATGAATGCCGGCTCAAAGGCTCAATTAACGCCAACAGTTTTTCGCCATCAATTGCAGGTAATTCTAACGCCAACAACGATTTTTTCGGCAACGCCGGGACTCCTTCGCCATCCGTTGTCAGAATACCCCGTTGCAAGCGGGTATGTTTTTCCTTCAACATCCATTGGGTGTTGAACGCGTATCGTTCACCGATTGAGCCTTTCATCTGGAGTTGATCCAGATCGCCGGCAGCAAGGATATTAACGTTATTCCATTTCCGCAGAGATGGTGTATCCAATACCGGTAATTTACTGTTGATATGTGACAAGTCGGCATCTATTGCAACACGGTATTTCACCTTATCCTCTGAGGATAGATCACTTGAAGGTATTATAATATTTACCTTACCCAGCCAATTCAGTCTTCCAGATAGCTTACTGCGGATCTCGGCAGGCAGTTCCGGTAATGTCTGTGCCGCCCAATGTGCCCCCAAGTTCACATCTACCTGATAATGTTTAGGCAAATCTTTGGTAGAAAAACGCAGGGATAACGGATTTCCAAACCAATGGGCAGACAGCGAGTCACTGGTTAAATTACCATTGTCAAAGCGGAACTTACCGCTGAGGTGTTCCATTTTGCTATCCAATGGCTTGATGAACAGTTGGGTATCTTTCAGCACCACCTCACCACTCGCATTAACGTCACCCTGCTCCAAGGGAATGTCCAGATGGAGTCTGCCATCCACTTTTCCCTCAAGCTGCAAGCTATCCAATGCGCTGCCAATCGAACCCGCCAATGGGCTGTGATTAAAATAATCGTGGATGTTTTTCCCATCGCCGGATAATTCAGCATCAATGAACAGTTTATCCTGACCATAATCAGGGATCACCGCCGAAACTTGGTGGGCGTCCACCCGGCCTAATCTCGCTTTCTGGGTCTGCATCCACAATCCGTTATTCTGGAAATTCAGGTCAATATCCAGATCCAGCAGGGCTGGCCAGTCAGGTTGATACTGAAAGGTTGCATTGTGCAAAGGAACAAAGACCTGAAATTGGCCGTTGTTTTGTTTAAATGGAAAATCATGGGGATTGCCATGAAAAATCAAAGTCGCCTTATCGACCTTTCCCTCAATCAAAGATTCTGTCAGATAATCCGTCAGCGCTTCCCCCATCAGTGGTTTAGGAAAATAACGCCATGCCTCACCTAAATCATTAAGTCGGATCCCCGCGAGCATTTCCAGCACAGGCGGGGCAGCTTGCGGTTGCTGATAGCGGAAATCCCCGTTGAACCACAGTGATTTGGCCTGTAGATCCAGCCCCTTCCCCCATAAATCCAGGCCATGACGATCATTTTTCCACTCAATGCGCCCTTTGCTGTCGACGATATTGAGCGGAGCCTGAAACATGTTCCCATAATCAATGGTACTGTTTTGCAATTTGAATTTGAAAGTTCCCCACTGCTTATTACCATCTAACATGCCGCTGAAGTGGCTGACGGAAGGCAATTCTTTCCAGCGTAACCAGCTTATATCCTGCCATTCCATACTTATTCCCATCTCTTCGGGAAGTTCTGGCGTAATATCGAGGGCAAAATTATTGAGCATTCCTTTCGGCTGCCGGTATTGCCAATCTTTGACAACATCAGGTGTTAAAAAAGAGAGCGTCGGCAATATGCCATTTAAACGTTCAAGCTGAATGTTTTCGGCACGAATGCGCCAGTGATCTTTACTTTGGTATTGACGGGACTGATTAAGATAAAGCGCTTTGATATACCCTTCAGTCCATTGCTGGTTATCGGTTTTCAGGTTTGATAAATTGGGAATATTGAATAACCAGCCTTCCCCCTGACGACGCATTTTCAAGAGTAAATCATTAACTGCAAGCTGGTGTTTTTCATTCCCAACATGCCAGTCAGCCGTCCCTTGTTTGAGTTGCAGGTGCGCGCTATCAATGCGCCCATTTTGCAAATTAATCCAGCTCGCCAAGCTGAAATGGGCATTTTCCAGCCCCGTGTTATCCTTCAACCAACGGCTTAGCCATAGCCGCATGTCAATATCATCGGCCTGCAAATAAATCCTGCCACTCTTGATAAATCCATCAGTATCTGTCAGGTCTAGCTTTACCTGAACAACACCTTCCTGACCATTAATCGAAGACAGGCTTACACTGCCTTGTGCCCGATGGCGGTTGTCTTTATTCAGCCACGTAAGCTGTGGCAACAGTAAATCAGCTTTTTCACCGGATGGCGTCAAAAAGCTGAATCGACTATCGTTCAGATCAAAATGGTTAAATTGTTCAAGAAATAAAGAAGAGACGTCGTCTGGTTCTGAAAGCAGACTATCGCCATCTTGCCCAAACAGAGCCTTGTTATAGTTAACCTGAAGCTGGTAAAAGGACAGATCACGAAAATACCAACGTCGTTGCAAAAGAGAGCGCCAGACATCCAGAGAAAGTACTATCTTTTTGGCATGGATATCGGCGTTTTCAGCTTTCGCGCTGATATCACGAATTTCCAGACTGGGGCCAAATGACTCCCAGTGACCACTGATGTAACCAATATTGACAGGTATATCTGTCACCGCAGTAATTTTCTCAGATAATTGCTGACGATATTCATTAATATGTGGCAGGAAGAAACGCAATCCACTGACAAGCAAAGCCACAATGATAATGACTATTGCGGCTATCGCTAATAATATGCCCGGCAGTCGCCTCACACATGTCTCCTTGGTGCCAGCGTTGTAGCGTTATATCAATATGCAAACAGATGTCTGCAAGCTCATGTTTACATCGTAACTATTTCATGACTACATCATAATCACATCAAATTGTTCCTGACTGTAAAGCTGCTCTGTCTGTACTTTGACCTGTTTACCCACAAAAATTTCTACTTCTGCCAATGCGTGAGATTCATCCCCTTTCAGGACTTCACTAACGGCAGGAGAGGCGTAAACCAGAAAACGATTTGCATTAATGGCACGATTAACACGCACTATTTCACGCAATATTTCATAACATACGGTTTCAACCGATTTCACTGTGCCGCGTCCCTGACAAGTCGGGCAGCTATCACACAAGATATGTTCGAGGCTCTCCCTTGTACGCTTGCGCGTCATCTCCACCAGACCCAGTTGAGAGAAGCCATTGATGGTTGTTTTCACTCGATCTTTACTTAATGCCAGATCCAAGGAAGCCAATACACGACGACGATGCTCTTCATTATCCATATCAATAAAATCAATGATAATGATACCACCCAAGTTGCGCAGCCTTAATTGTCGGGCGATGGTTTGTGTTGCTTCAATATTGGTACTAAAGATAGTTTCTTCCAAATTACGGTGCCCGACAAAAGCCCCCGTATTAATATCGATTGTGGTCATGGCTTCTGTCTGATCAATAATCAGATAACCACCCGACTTTAATTCCACTTTACGCTCTAGCGCCCGCTGAATTTCATTTTCCACGCCATAGAGATCGAATATTGGTTGCTCCCCCTGAAAATATTCCAGCTTGGCGTTCATCTCAGGAATATATTCATCAATGAACTCCTGCAATTGAATAAATGTCAGGCGCGAATCAACCCGAATGCGATCAAGGGAAGCACCGACAAAATCACGCAAAATACGCTGAGCCAGAGCCAGTTCACCGTATACTTTATTTTTGGTGATATTACGTTTCTTGCGCTCAATGACCTTACTCCACAAGCGCTTTAAAAATGCCGCATCCTGCGCAATTTCTTCTGCTCCCACACCTTCGGCAGCAGTACGGATAATAAACCCACCATGTTCATCACAGTAATCTATGACAATGCTTTTCAGACGTTCACGTTCTTCTTCACTCTCGATTCGCTGTGAAACACCCACATGCGATGCTCCCGGCATAAATACCAGATAACGTGATGGTAAAGTGATATCCGTTGTCAAACGGGCACCTTTTGTACCAAGGGGATCTTTCACTACCTGAACAATTAAATCCTGTCCTTGGTGTACCAACTTGGAAATATCCCTGACATGGAAATTTTTCCGTTCCTCACCTGCAATACATTCAGTATGAGGCATAATATCTGAAGCATGTAAAAAAGCGGCCTTTTCCAGTCCGATATCCACAAAAGCCGCCTGCATTCCGGGTAAAACCCGACTCACGCGACCTTTATAAATATTCCCGACAATGCCCCTTCTGGCTTCCCGTTCAATATGGATTTCTTGCAATACACCGCCATCAATATAAGCAACCCGCGTTTCGGATGGCGTTACATTGACTAATAACTCTGCTGTCATGAATAATTTTTCCCGTCAGCTAACGCTAAAAATCGTGTGATTAATTCATACGTTTCCACCAGTGGCAAGCCGACAACAGCATGGTAACTGCCATTTATTTTTCTGACAAAACAACCGCCCTTACCTTGAATGCCATAAGCTCCGGCTTTATCCATCGGCTCCCCAGTTGCGATATATTCCTGTATTTCCCGTTGGGATAACTGGCGGAATGTCACATCTGTAATGACTGTTTCGCTGAGGACACATTGACTGTTCGCTAAAGCAACAGCGGTTATGACTTGGTGGCTCTGGCCTGATAAAGCACTGAGCATTTTTGTGGCATGTAGCTGATCGCGAGGTTTTTCCAAAATGCAGTTATCTAATACGACAATAGTATCAGCCCCCAAAACAGGGTAATCATGCGGTGCCAGTGCAACCCCGGCCTGAGATTTTTCTCTGGCCAGTCGAGTAACATATTGCTGCGGAGACTCTCCTTCACGCCATTTTTCTTCGACCTGAGGTGTCAGGATCTCAAAATTAAAATCTAACAATCCCACCAACTCACGCCGTCTTGGTGAGCCAGAAGCTAAATAAATGGTTTTCATTGTGAGTCATCCTTAGAACCTATCCCAGTAAACTATTTTATTTGCAGTAGGCTCTTAATATCAGTTCATTTAATACAGAAACCGCCTTTAGCGAACTGAAAATTGGCGGCGGATTTTCCGCATTAATAAGAATAGCCAGGGCCAGAGAATACCATTGACCAAACCATTCCAGAACACTTCAGGATGGAAGGTTGTCTTCGGTAATAAAGCATGGGCTAAGAAAACACAAATGTTCATCAATGTTGAAAGCCCCATGACAACCAAGGCTTGCTGCCAAAGAGCCATATTCCGAATAAGCTGAAATTTGAAGGCCATCAAAAAACTGATCAGGCTAAACGCCAGAGCATGTGCTCCCAGAATACTTCCATGCAATAAGTCAATGATGAGTCCCAACACAAATCCGGTGCCGACACTGACACGATGGGGAAGTGCAAGCAGCCAGTAAACTAAGCACAACATTAATAACGTGGGCCGGAACATAAAAAACTGTTCCGGCCACGGCATAATTTGTAACACTATTGCTATCAGGAAAGATAACCAAATGACCCAACGTCCTTTGCTATGGTACTGGCTCATTAGCGATTTCCTGTAGCTGTTGATGGCGGTTTTGATGATGGCTTTTCTGCCGATGTTGTTGCTGATGGCGCTTGATTTGCCCCTTTCGCTTTATCCGTACCCTCCTTCGGCGTCAGCAATTGTGGTTGTTCTATTGATTGATTAGGCAGTACTTGTGGCAACATCTGCATCAAACGCTCATTGGCTGCACGGTAGACTCCCGAAGGTGGCATGGGTTCAGATGGGTTATTATCAGCCCCCCACAATAGCAGCAGATAACGTAAGCGTCGCAATTCAGCCAATGGGCGCGCATGGATAACAGCATGAGCCCGCTGATTGTCTATTTTGACAGAAGAAACTACTGCTACGGGATAACCTTCCGGGAAACGTCCCCCAAGACCGGACGTCACTAAAACATCACCGACACGAATGTCCGTATCACTTGGCAGGGGTTCTAACTGAAGGTCGTCCGAACAGCCCGTACCACCGGCAATCACACGAACATCATTGCGCAGCACCTGCACAGGCAGTGCATGAGTTGGATCGCAAATCAGTAATATCCGGCTGCTCAACTGACTCACCGAAATAACTTGCCCCACAACTCCCCGATCACTGATGGCGGGTTGCCCTTCATATACCCCATCTTTGGCACCTTTATCGATGACAACTTGATCACGATAAGGATCCATACCCCCTGAAAGCACCTGAGATACCATCATATGTTCATCACGGCGCAGTGGCGATCCCAGTAATTCACGCAGACGGGCATTTTCATGCTTCAGTTGATCCAACAGTAACAGCTTACTGCTCTGCAACCGCAATTCATTACGCAGGGTACGATTCTCCAGCTCAAGGTGATTGTGGCTGGTCAACGATTCAGAGATACCGTCCAAAAATTGGCGCGGCCCATTAGCAAGAAAATAGAAAGGACTCACAGCCGTATCCATATAGCTACGGACTTTATTGAAAACACCAAGACGGCTGTCTACTACAACCAAAATAATGGCAATAATAACAGCAAAAAAGAGTCGTAATTGCAGAGAAGGTCCTCTGCTGAAAATCGGCTTCATAAATTGCGCATTGTTGAGCTGTATTGTCTCATACGAGGTAAAACTCCTGAACAGTCAGCAAGGAGGCATTCGTAAAACACACCAAGCCCCCCAGCTTGCAGAGTTATTTTCAGTCTTCGCTGAACAGATCGCCACCATGCATGTCGATCATTTCCAGCGCCTTGCCACCACCACGGGCAACACAGGTAAGTGGGTCTTCAGCTACAATGACAGGAATGCCTGTTTCTTCCATCAGCAATCTATCAAGATTACGCAACAACGCCCCACCACCGGTCAGGACCATACCCCGTTCAGAGATATCGGAAGCCAATTCTGGCGGACACTGTTCCAGAGCCACCATGACCGCACTGACAATACCAGTCAATGGTTCTTGCAGGGCTTCAAGAATTTCATTGGAATTCAGAGTAAAGCTGCGAGGCACACCTTCTGCCAGATTCCGGCCACGCACTTCAATTTCATGTACTTCATCCGTTGGGTAGGCAGAACCGATTTCGTGTTTAATACGTTCTGCTGTTGCTTCCCCAATCAGGGAGCCATAGTTACGACGAACGTAGTTGATGATAGCTTCATCAAAACGGTCGCCACCGATACGGACAGAAGAAGAATAAACTACCCCATTGAGGGAGATAACGGCAACTTCAGTGGTACCCCCACCAATATCCACTACCATTGAGCCTGTTGCCTCAGAAACTGGCAGACCTGCACCGATGGCGGCCGCCATTGGCTCTTCAATCAAAAATACCTCGCGGGCACCTGCGCTTTGGGCAGATTCACGAATGGCACGGCGCTCAACCTGAGTCGCTCCTACAGGTACACAAACCAGTACGCGCGGACTTGGGCGCATAAAACTATTGTTGTGAACCTGTTTAATAAAATGCTGCAACATCTTTTCCGTGACATAAAAATCAGCAATCACCCCATCTTTCATTGGACGGATAGCTGCGATATTACCCGGAGTTCGTCCCAGCATCTGCTTTGCTTCAAGTCCTACTGCTGCAACGCTTTTTGGTGAACCCGCTCTGTCCTGCCGGATAGCCACAACAGAAGGTTGATCCAATACTATTCCCTGACCTTTGACATAAATAAGGGTATTGGCAGTACCCAAGTCAATGGACAAGTCGTTGGAAAACATGCCACGAAATTTCTTTAACATAACGAAAGGATAATCCTGCAAGCTGGGGACGGAGATTGTCCGTCTACTCTACCAACCACATGAAGCAGCGACAAGGCGCATGGTTAACTACTTTTACTACTTCAATAAAAGTGGCTACGTTATTCACATCAGAAATACGATATTCTACGTTACTTTTCTCTAACGGAGCAGAAAAAAACTGCATAAAAATAGGCTAATTTCACCAATAATCTCATCACAACATCCCAAAATGACCTAATGAATCAAAAAAACAACATTATAGTGCATATTGAAATGCAGCCACCCCGCTTTTCAGGCTTCTATATTGCCCTATCATCATTTCAGCAAGTTCAACCAAAATTCATATTCTCTCAAAAATTTTATTCTTCCCCATGAAAGTAATAAAGTCTGTTTTAAGTATAAAAGTAATAGATGAATTTGGTGATAATTACGGTAATCTTTACCCAAATATCGTCACTTTCAGCAGCAATCGAAAAAAATAAGGATTATTCTGAACCCATTATCTAAGGCACTCTCCTTATTGTTATCCTGTATATTATTATCTTTTACGGTGCCATCCTGCACAAAAATAAGTAACCACAGTTTTACCGCTCTCTATCACAATATTGTTGCCTGCCCGTTTCAGCTCATCAGATTTTATCTATATTGTGGTGAAATATCGTGGTGAAACAAAAAATTATAGTGATGCCAAACAGGTAATGGTGTCAGATAGATATCCATCCGGAGAATGCACATGAAAGCCTTATTACTTGACCAACAAGAAACATTGTCAGCATCCATCCAAGATATTGATGCATCTCAGTTGCCATCAGGTGATGTGACCGTTGATATTCATTGGTCAACGCTTAATTACAAAGATGCCCGGGCCATTACCGGTACAGGGAAAATCGTCCGTCAATTTCCGATGGTTCCAGGAATAGATTTTTCCGGTGCCGTTCATCACTCAGAAGATCCCCGTTTTCATGTCGGCCAGCATGTTTTGCTGACTGGGTGGGGTGCAGGAGAAACCCACTGGGGCGGGCTGGCAGAACAAGCGAAAGTGCCTGGAGACTGGCTGACACCATTACCACAAGGATTAAATACCAGACAAGCCATGATCATCGGCACAGCAGGCTTTACCGCTATGCTATGTGTTATGGCACTGGAACAAGGGGAAGTGACACCTGAAAATGGAGACATTGCCGTCACAGGTGCCAGCGGTGGTGTGGGTAGTACAGCGATTACCCTGTTGTCACAATTGGGTTATTCCGTTGTCGCAATCAGCAGCAAACCTGATAGTCATGATTACCTTCTCTCACTGGGTGCAAAAGAAGTTTTACCCACCAGTGATTTCAACCGGCCATCTCGTCCGTTGGAGAAACAACGTTGGGCGGGTGTCATTGATACCCTTGGTGGCACGGTATTAGCGACTTTATTAGCACAAGTAAACTACAACGGGGTGGTCGCGGCCTGCGGTCTGGCGAGTGACAGCCAGCTTTCTGCCACCGTGATGCCCTTTATTTTGCGCAATATTCGTTTACAGGGCGTTGAATCGGTCACAGTTGCCGCCTCAAAACGTCCTGCCATTTGGCAACGGTTGCAAAAACTACTTCCCGATTCCTTTTATCAGCAAACTGCTAATGAAATCACATTAGAACAAGTATTCGAGCACGCTAATAAATTGATAAACAATCAGTCTACTGGCAGAACCATCGTGAAAATGCGCTGATAAGACCAGTATTTAGCTGCTAAATGCCTCGATATGTTTATAATGTCGGACTTCATCGTCAGATTTACAAATCTAGCTATCAGAAAGAGATGACAAACCGTCAACATCGAGTTATCTTGGTCGATTGTTGACAGATTGCCGGAGATACCAGCACAATGGCAGACAAGTTTCGCATTTTACTCTTGAATGGCCCCAACCTCAACCTGTTGGGAACACGAGAGCCAGAGACCTACGGCAAGTTAACGCTTGATGATATCGTTAACAAACTGTCAAAAGAAGCTCACCAATCGGGGGTTGAATTATCCCATCTGCAATCCAATGCAGAATCTGAACTGATTGAAAGAATTCATTCAGCGCGGGGACATACTGATTTTATTTTGATTAACCCCGCAGCATACACGCATACCAGCGTGGCACTACGCGATGCTCTTCTGGCGGTGAATATCCCATTTATTGAAATTCACCTCTCCAACGTGCATGCCCGTGAACCATTCCGCCATCACTCATATCTTTCTGATATTGCAGTGGGCGTAATCTGCGGGTTAGGTGCAGATGGTTATAGTTTCGCATTACAGGCAGCGGTCAACCGCTTGTCAACATCCAACTAATTTATATAAGAGTACGGAATCACACTCATGGATATTCGTAAGATAAAAAAACTGATTGAGCTGGTCGAAGAATCTGGTATTTCTGAACTGGAAATTTCTGAAGGTGAAGAATCAGTGCGCATCAGCCGCACAACCGTTGCTCCAGCGATGCCAGTAACTCAGCAATATATCTCTGCGCCTGTTCAGCAGCCAGTACAAACCGCTGCTCCAGCCGCCGCTGACAAGCCTGCGGAAATTAGCGGTCACATAGTTCGTTCCCCAATGGTCGGTACTTTCTATCGTTCACCAAGCCCTGATGCGAAACCTTTCATTGAAGTCGGCCAGCATGTTAATCAGGGTGAAACCCTATGCATCGTTGAAGCGATGAAAATGATGAACCAGATCGACGCTGATAAAACCGGCGTAGTAAAAGCCATTCTGGTTCAAGACGGCCAACCTGTTGAATTCGACGAGCCACTGGTCATCATCGAATAACGAGGCGTCCCCATGCTTGAAAAAATTGTCATTGCTAACCGTGGTGAAATTGCACTGCGTATCCTGAGAGCCTGTAAGGAACTTGGGATCAAAACCGTTGCTGTGCACTCTTCGGCAGATCGTGACCTGAAGCACGTCCTGCTGGCAGACGAAACAGTCTGTATCGGCCCTGCGGCATCAGCAAAAAGTTACCTGAACATTCCCGCCATTATCTCAGCAGCGGAAATTACCTGCGCACAGGCAATCCATCCGGGTTATGGTTTCCTGTCTGAAAACGCTGACTTTGCTGAACAGGTCGAACGTTCCGGTTTTGTTTTCATCGGCCCGAAAGCGGACACCATCCGTTTGATGGGGGATAAAGTTTCCGCTATCAGTGCGATGAAAAAAGCGGGTGTTCCTTGTGTTCCCGGCTCTGACGGCCCATTGGGTGATGATGCCGAGAAGAACAAAACGATTGCAAACCGCATCGGTTATCCGGTGATCATCAAGGCATCAGGCGGTGGCGGCGGTCGTGGTATGCGTGTTGTACGCAGCGACAAAGATCTGGAACAATCCATCGCTATGACCCGCGCAGAAGCCAAAGCAGCTTTCAACAACGATATGGTGTACATGGAGAAATTCCTTGAGAACCCACGTCACGTTGAAATTCAGGTATTGGCTGATGGTCAGGGCAATGCACTCTATCTGGCTGAACGTGACTGCTCCATGCAGCGCCGTCACCAGAAAGTCGTGGAAGAAGCACCTGCACCGGGCATTTCACCAGAGCTACGCCGCAGCATCGGTGAACGCTGTTCCAATGCCTGTATCGAAATCGGCTATCGCGGAGCGGGTACATTTGAATTCCTGTATGAAAACGGTGAATTCTACTTCATTGAGATGAATACCCGCATTCAGGTTGAGCACCCGGTGACTGAAATGATCACTGGCATTGACCTGATCAAAGAGCAGCTGCGCATTGCCTCAGGTATGCCGCTGTCCATCAAACAGGAAGATATCGAGATCGAAGGTCATGCGATCGAATGCCGTATCAACGCGGAAGATCCGAAAAGCTTCCTGCCAAGTCCGGGCAAGATCACCCATTTCCACTCACCGGGCGGGTTTGGTGTACGCTGGGAATCCCATATCTATGCGGGATATACCGTTCCACCTTACTATGACTCCATGATCGGCAAGCTGATTACTTACGGCGAAACCCGTGAAGTGGCGATTGCGCGTATGAAGAACGCACTGGCTGAGTTGATCATCGATGGCATCAAAACCAACATCGACCTGCAACTGGCGATCATGAATGACGAAAACTTCCAGAAAGGCGGAACCAATATCCACTATCTGGAGAAGAAACTGGGCTTGCAAGAGAAATAAAATTTCTTTCTAAGACTCAGACATCATTGTATTAAACAAAAAATCCCATCTTTTGCCGATGGGATTTTTTATCTCTTCAGGGGCAGGGACGGACAAGGACATTCGCACATAAAAATTACTTTTTATACCCAATGAATTTCGGGTTGTAGCGCGAAAGCAGGAGAACGCATCCCAGAGCACAGATAACTGCACGTTTATCAGATATTCTTCTTTCACAATTTGAGGTAGTATTTTGATTTTATACTGATTTCCAAGACACATTTTTCCCCTGAATAAATCTGCATGTTGCCGTACAATTCCCCCCATATTGTTTCATGTAAGTTACCCGGAGAACGGATGGACAGACGATTTGTTCAATCCCATAAAGAAGCGCGTTGGGCAGTATTCCTGACGTTAGCTTATCTTGTTGGTTGGCTGCTGAGTGCCTATCTACCCAGTGATGCCATCGGCATAACTGGATTACCCCACTGGTTTGAACTGGCTTGCCTGTTGCTGCCAGCCTTATTTATCATCCTTTGCTGGTTGATGATCAAATTTATATTCAAGGATATTCCGCTGGAGGATTCTGATGCAAAGTGAAGTAATTTTGCCTCTGCTGGGATATTTGGCGTTGGTTTTTCTGCTATCAATCTATGCTTATCGCCGCCGTCAAACGGGCGATTTCCTGAATGAATACTTTCTCGGCAATCGTTCAATGGGTGGATTTGTTCTGGCAATGACAATTACTGCAACCTATATCAGTGCCAGCTCATTTATCGGGGGACCGGGCGCTGCGTATAAATATGGTATCGGCTGGGTTTTATTGTCGCTGATCCAGCTGCCTGCGATCTGGCTTTCCCTGAGCGTATTAGGGAAAAAATTTGCCATTCTCGCCCGCCGCTACAACGCGGTGACGCTCAATGACATGCTTTATGCACGTTACAAGAGCCGTTTTTTGGTCTGGATTGCCAGCTTGAGCCTGTTAGTTGCCTTCATCGGAGCCATGACCGTGCAATTCATCGGAGGGGCTCGCTTGCTCGAAACGGCTGCGGGGATACCTTACGGCACAGGATTGCTTATTTTCGGTATTTCCATTGCCCTTTACACCGCATTCGGCGGATTCAGGGCCAGTGTTCTCAATGATGCCTTACAAGGGCTGGTGATGCTACTGGGAACTGTCCTATTGCTGGCAGGCATTATCTACAAAGCCGGTGGATTATCCGCTGCGGTCACGACTCTGCGCACAATTGACCCAAATCTGGTTTCACCCCACGGTGCCGATAATATCCTCACAGGACCATTTATGGCGTCCTTCTGGGTCTTGGTCTGCTTTGGCGTGATTGGGCTGCCACATACTGCCGTGCGCTGCATTTCCTACAAAGACAGCAAAGCGGTTCATCGTGGAATTGTTCTCGGTACAATCGTCATGGCAATCCTGATGTTCGGTATGCATCTTGCGGGTGCGCTGGGGCGGGCAATCATTCCTGATCTGACCATCCCCGACCAAGTGATCCCGACGTTGATGATAACCGTACTGCCTCCTGTTGCTGCGGGGATTTTCCTTGCAGCTCCTATGGCAGCCATTATGTCCACCATTAATGCCCAATTGCTGCAATCTTCTGCCACTATCGTTAAAGATCTCTATTTAAATTTGTTTCCAGAACAGATCAAACAAGAGAAAAAGTTGTCCCGTATCTCCAGTTATTCCACCCTATTTCTCGGCGCATTACTGCTGCTGGCTGCATGGCATCCACCAGAGATGATCATTTGGCTAAATCTGCTGGCATTTGGCGGCCTGCAAGCCGTTTTCCTCTGGCCTCTGGTTCTGGGGTTATACTGGGAAAAAGCCAATGCTTACGGAGCGATAAGTTCAATGTTGGTAGGTGCAGCAAGCTATACGCTGCTGGCAACGTTCAATATTCATCTTCTCGGTTTCCACCCCATCGTACCATCACTGTTGCTAAGTTTACTGGCATTCGGGGTCGGGAATATGGTGGGTAATAAACAAATACAACAAACCACTGTGCCTCAATAATCGCAGTGTGACTTTATTTTCACAACAAGAGAATTTTTATGCCTTGGATACAATTAAGATTAAACACCACGGGACAACAAGCTGAAGCATTAGGCGATGAGCTGGTAGAAAGTGGCGCAGTCTCAGTCACTTTTCAGGATAGCCACGATACCCCGATTTTTGAGCCTCTGCCGGGAGAAACCCGCTTATGGGGCGATACAGATATCATCGGCCTGTACGATGCTGAAACGGACATGAAAGAGGTTGTAAGCCAACTGGAGCAGGTTCCACTGCTGGGTAAGGGTTTTACCCACAAAATCGAACAACTGGAAGATAAGGACTGGGAACGCGAATGGATGGATAACTTCCACCCGATGCTTTTCGGCAAGCGTCTGTGGATATGTCCTAGCTGGCGCGAAGTTCCAGAGTCAGATGCAGTCAATGTCATGCTTGATCCGGGGCTGGCATTCGGAACCGGTACTCACCCGACAACCTCTCTTTGCCTGCAATGGCTTGATGGCCTTGAGCTGGAAGGTAAAACTGTTATCGATTTTGGCTGTGGCTCAGGTATCTTGGCTATCGCGGCGCTGAAATTAGGGGCAAAGCAAGCTATCGGCATTGATATCGACCCACAAGCGATTCAAGCGAGTCGTGATAACGCTGAACGTAACGGCGTATCTGACCAGTTAACTCTCTACCTGTCCAAAGATCAGCCCAAAGATCTCGAATGTGACATCGTGATTGCCAACATCTTGGCGGGTCCACTACGTGAATTGGCACCAATCATCGGCTCACTGCCTAAATCTGGTGGATTCTTAGGCTTGTCTGGTGTTCTGGCTAGTCAGGCTGAAGGAGTTGCCCAAGCCTATGACAATGAATTTGTTATCGATCCGATAGCCGAACAAGAAGAATGGTGTCGTATCACAGGGATTAAAAAATAATCAATTAATACCTATTGAAAAGCGAGATTATCCACTAAAATAATTATCCAGGAGGTCTATTGGTGGTAATCCGCTCTCTTTGTGATTAGAAATGTAAGTATTAATAAATTTCACAAATAACATGTAACTGTATGTTATTTAACAAAAATAAACCTGATTTAGGAAAGTCAACTGGAAAAAATCCGTTATAAATATCGATTCGCTCAAAGTTTGGCCTTTCATATCTCGTGAAAAATGCGTAATATACGCGCCCTTAGTCACAGTTGACCACTCTTTCTTCGCTATGCGTATCGGACAATACCAGTTGAAAAACTGTCTTATTGCAGCTCCTATGGCTGGCATAACAGATCGCCCTTTTCGATCTCTTTGCTATCACATGGGTGCAGGAATGGCAGTCTCAGAAATGCTTTCTTCCAATCCTCAGGTTTGGAAGACGGATAAATCCCGGCTGCGTATGGTTCATAGCGACGAACCAGGAGTTCGTTCTGTACAAATTGCCGGAAGTGATCCCGATGAAATGGCGGCGGCGGCGAAAATTAATGTCGACAATGGCGCTCAAATCATCGATATCAATATGGGGTGCCCAGCCAAAAAGGTGAATCGAAAGCTGGCAGGTTCTGCATTACTGCGTTATCCAGAATTGGTTGAAAAAATCCTTTCTGCGGTGGTCAATGCGGTAGATGTTCCGGTCACGCTGAAAATTCGCACAGGTTGGTCACCAGAAGAACGTAACTGTGTGGAAATTGCCCAATTGGCCGAACGTTGTGGTATTCAGGCTCTTACGATACATGGCAGGACACGAACTTGCCTGTTTAATGGTGAGGCCGAATACGACAATATCCGGACAGTTAAGCAGACTGTTGCCATTCCAATTATTGCTAATGGTGACATTACTGACCCGCTAAAAGCCAGAGCAGTGCTTGAATACACCGGGGCTGATGCCCTGATGATAGGCCGCGCTGCTCAGGGAAGACCCTGGATCTTTCGGGAAATCCAGCACTATCTGGAAACAGGAAAATTGCTGCCACCGATGCCCCTTGGCGACGTGCAGCATTTAATGGGCGAGCATATACGAGAACTGCACGACTTTTACGGTCAAGGCAAAGGAGTTCGTATTGCACGCAAGCATGTATCTTGGTATCTCAAGGAACATGCTCCTGCTGACCAGTTTCGGCGCTCATTCAACGCCATTGAGGATGCCAGCGAACAGCTGGAGGCGTTGGAAGCATACTTCGAAAATTTTTGCGTAAATAAAGAAAAGAGCTGACAGAACTATGTTCGAACAACGCGTAAATTCTGATGTACTAACCGTTGCTACTGTAAATTCACAAGATCAGGTAACTCAAAAACCCCTGCGTGACTCAGTTAAACAAGCACTGAAGAACTATTTTGCACAACTGAACGGTCAAGACGTTAATGACCTGTATGAGCTGGTACTGGCTGAAGTAGAACAACCACTGTTGGACATGGTTATGCAGTACACCCGTGGTAACCAAACCCGTGCAGCACTGATGATGGGAATCAACCGTGGTACTCTGCGTAAGAAATTGAAAAAATACGGCATGAACTGATCCTAGTCTTAGATCATGTTGTTAAAGAAGCACTTTCTCTTTTGGGGAAGTGCTTTTTTTGTTTTTGTTTATACAAATGTTTATACATAGTTCACTGAAAAAACCTATAAGCAATAGATAAAATGAGAACATAGACAGAGTAGAAATAGAGCACTACCAACGAACACCTTTGTCGATAAGAAACCAGTACACTAGACGTTCAGAACTATAGAAAGTCACGACGCATTTCGTCGGAAAATATTGAGATGTCTCACTGATATCCTACCAGTAAGAATATTTTCCTGTAACGGTTATCACCTGACCTTTTCACAATAACATCACAGATAGTGCGACCCCATCAACACCAATAATATTCTGTGAGCAATGAAATGAGGTGACTATTTCCCTGATGTTTTTTTTGACATTAAAATAATTATTTTTCTGGTTTTTCACGAACTTTACGTTCAATAAAATTACCATACATATCAAAATAGCGGCTAGGCCAGATTTCAGAGGGATGTATTTCGAGATAGTTAGCGATAATCCATTCACCTTTCGGCCAAGGACGAGAAAGTGTATTCGCTAATGTTGATGAACTGAGTCCCGCTTCACGGGAAACAGCCGCTAAGGTTGTACCGCGCTTACGCAATGCAGCAATAATATCGGCTTGATGCCAGTCTTTTTTTATATCAATCATTCCTGCTACCCCTTCCATTCATTAATATTGATGGTGGTGATTCAGACAGGGTTTGCACTACCGGGAACGATCGTCCGGCGAGGCCGAAGCCTCCCCTGCCTGAACCGCCATTGAATAGGTGCGAGCAGGCGCACTGGCAGAAACGTCCTACCAGTGGATCGTTCTAACAGGGGTGCAAATCCCTGACCACTAGATTTTGCTAATGGCGGGGCTACTTTAACTGATTGGTTTATCTGGTTCAATAAGCGAATCAGTATAAAAACTTAACTTTTTGCGTTATATGCTGTCCAGATGAGATCTGATACCTTTCTACTTTGAGTTCAAGCAAATATGACAGTCAACTCCGTGCTAGTAAAGGATGTTAGGGAGATCCCAAACTCAGAATAATAGTTCTTTCTCCAATCAAATTTTTTGTAACGAAAAAAATAAAGCCAGAATTATTATTCTGGCTATAGGATTAAATAAAAAATCATTTAGTTTTTGCTATTAATTTTAAAGAAAGTATCCCATTGTTTAGCATCATCACTATTCAAAATAACACAAATATCAGTCATGTCTTTTAGTTTTCTTGCACTGTCTTCACCACCAGAGGAAGTAATTAAATCGTAATTTCTTCCATCAATATTTCTTTTAAATTCACCAACACTCTCTGGGCATATTAATTTTTTATTTCCAGCGGAAAACATTCTTATTCCATAGATGAAAAAATCTTTCTCAATCTTGTTTGTGGTCGATGTCATCCATAAGTTCTGGGGAAACATTTTTGGCTGATACTTGTTGCCATTAATTAGAAAATAATGGCTTTTATTATCTATGATCCCAATAGAATAAAGAGAACTATTCACTAAATAGTTTGTCATAATGGTGAGACTCTTATATTTCTCATTTCTTTCCAATCCGTTAACGAAGCCCTTTTCAAAAAAATTTTCACATTACGAATAAGCTGCCACATAAATTGGCAACAATGATTGC
>NZ_CAWQTY010000107.1:0-552 GCF_963897815.1 Xenorhabdus sp. Sc-CR9 | reverse complement strand
CACATCAGCGACAAGAGGTGCGTAACGATCCGCGCCGTGTAATACTCTATCTATCCTAAAAGACGCAACGAAGTCCACATGGCCCACATTACCGATTGACCTATCACAATATCGCTTCTCTGCTTGTGCAGTAGGAGTCTCTGAAACAGGTCCAAACTCAGCTTGAGTAACAGTAGTGAGGACGAGCATATCGGAAAATATGGTTGAATTATGGCGAGAAATAAAAGTTTGAAACATGATTAAAATCCTAAGCAGAAAACCTACCGCGCTTCGCTTGGTCAACCCCCCAGCGGGAAAAATTAAAATTTTTACCGCTTCGGCGTTATAACCTCACACTCAATCTTTTATCACGAAGTCATGATTGAATCGCGAGTGGTCGGAAGATTGCGAACAACGGTCACATTAAGTTTAACTTGACTTTGCCACTGCAACAACTGAACGGACTGGAAAAAATGGTACTACACAGGTTGCGACTAATGGCTGAGTTCTTGCAAATGTCAGACGAAGGTTTCTATAATAGTGGGGAAGAACCATACAAGCAGGAAGCAGAAG
>NZ_CAWQTY010000106.1:0-584 GCF_963897815.1 Xenorhabdus sp. Sc-CR9 | reverse complement strand
GGGTTGGATATTCTCTAGCCAGCTATAAATTATTTTTATTCGAAATGGATTGCATTGATTAAGTCATCAATAAGTTCCTACATATTTATTTGGGTCCTTCTCCGTCGAAATCGATAATACGGGCATTGTGCACCGTGATGTCTGCCTAGTTATAGCATCAAAAAATTAGGGTAACAGCGTAACAGAGGTATGCTGCATTCACGGAAAATAAAGGAAAAACCAGACCGTAAACCACATAATAAACGCCATTACATTACGAAAAACAATGGTAACAAAATCGACTCCATCAAGGTAACAAGTTCAATTTATTGTTTAATAAGTAATTATTATATAACCTCGTTACCTTGTTACCAGAACCCTCAAAAAACATAACATTCAAAAATAATCCATCAATATACGATTTGATATGTTACCTAGAATAAAGTATCAATAAAAAAGAACAACATAAAACTTGATTAATAAAGTATCATATACTAAGCATAGTTTCATATAGTAAAGTATCAATTATCACCATTATACACGTGTATAATGGTGATAATTGATACTTTACTATATGAAACTATGCTTAGTATATGATACTTTAT
>NZ_CAWQTY010000105.1:0-586 GCF_963897815.1 Xenorhabdus sp. Sc-CR9 | reverse complement strand
GCTGCCCAGCGATTTTCCCCCAAAAAGCACGGTTTATTACTACTTCAAACTCTGGAAAGAAAAACCGTCAGAAACAGACCCCAGTTTGCTTGAGCAGGCTTTAAAAAAATGTCGTTGGCGAGGACCGTATCAACCATGGTCGGAACGCCAACACTACTTTCTTGATAGTTGACTCGCAAAGTGTCAAGAACACAGACACAGCGTATGAAAAAGGATATGACGCGGGTAAAAAGATTTCCGGCATCAAGCGGCATATAGCCGTGGATAACCAAGGGCTTCCCCATGCTATCACGGTAACCACTGCTAATGTGACGGACAGAAAAGGGATGTTAGCGGCTTTTACTATACACAAGAATACCCTTACTGGTGTGAAAAATATTCTCGCTGATGGCGGTTACACGGGAGTCCCCTTCGCTGACAGTGTGAGTGAGAGACTGGGAGCTACCGTCGAAATAGCCAAACGTGATGAGCTTCATACCTTCAAGGTTATCCCCAACCGATGGGTGGTCGAGCGTTCATTTGCCTGGCTGGATAAATGCCGCCGCTTATGGAAAAACTGTGAACGCTATTTAAATACCAGCCTTCA
>NZ_CAWQTY010000104.1:0-588 GCF_963897815.1 Xenorhabdus sp. Sc-CR9 | reverse complement strand
ACCACTTTGTGATTCATGACTGGGGTGAAGTCGTAACAAGGTAACCGTAGGGGAACCTGCGGTTGGATCACCTCCTTACCGAACGAGTGCAGTATTGTGAAGTGCTCACACAGATTGTCTGATGAAAGAAGAGACGGTATCGGCATAGGCTTGTAGCTCAGGTGGTTAGAGCGCACCCCTGATAAGGGTGAGGTCGGTGGTTCAAGTCCACTCAGGCCTACCAAAATCTTGCTTGTCCCGCGTTATAACCAGACTCGCTTATTGCAATAAGCTTCGCCTGTTATGCCTTGGCTACGCAAGATGACTGTGCATCACGATATCCAAATGGGGCTATAGCTCAGCTGGGAGAGCGCCTGCCTTGCACGCAGGAGGTCAGCGGTTCGATCCCGCTTAGCTCCACCATATCTCTTCACACGAATTGTCTGATTTCAGAACACATTGTTTGAGTGTGTTGTGAAATCTTTGCTCTTTAACAATCTGGAACAAGCTGAAAATTTGAAACGGCCCGTGATGTTACGTGAACTCACGGGTGAATCTCTCAAACACGCCATCCGAAGACACCTTCGGGTTGTGAGGTTAAGCGAATAA
>NZ_CAWQTY010000103.1:0-670 GCF_963897815.1 Xenorhabdus sp. Sc-CR9 | reverse complement strand
CCCAGATGGCTGTCACTGAAAAACAGGGTTTCATCCTCAAACCAGAAACTGATCCCCTCTTCCGCCGCCAATCGGCTGAAAAACCCATAGTCAGATTCCCGTTTCTGGGTCACATATTCTCTGTCCTGATGCGGATCATAGAGCTTTGAATCAGCACGGACTTTATGCTTTTTCAACAGACTATTCAGGATGGCAGGCACATTCTGCTGATGGAAAATCCGGCTGTCCTGATTAAGCGTCAGGCGCCAGAGGGCAGGCCGCACCGTCACGGTATACAGGGTTTTATTACCATCAGTGCCTGCCCAATCAGCATGGGAAACGATGCCGGTGATTTTGCGTTGCAGTGTTGCACCGTTAAACACCTGCAACACTGCTTCCTGCATCAATAGTGTGGTTAAATCGATCTCCGGCTTTGGCCGAAAGGGATTATCGGGCAGGGACTGAACCAGTGTCAGATTGAGGGTAAACAGTTCAGATAACCCTTCCTGAAGGGAAAACTCACCCACGGCAAAGATAGCTTCAGGCAGCCCCGCTATCTGAAATGTAAAGCGTAATCCGCTTTTGGCCGCCGTCAGCCCGTTCATGATATTCATCCTATTTTGCTCCTTGTCATGATGGTTGAACAATTACATCTCCATGCGTGCCCCATAGACTTCTTTGAATTCCCACA
>NZ_CAWQTY010000102.1:0-682 GCF_963897815.1 Xenorhabdus sp. Sc-CR9 | reverse complement strand
TTTCTTTAACAACGGATAAATGTTCAATCAGGGTCATAGGTAAGCGATTAGAAGAGAAATAAGGCTAATTAGATCATGCTATTAATTTTCATTCAATAGATGTTAAAAAAGTATGCTCGCGCCCTGCAGAGGAGGCCGATTATCGGGGAATTTTCAGCCTTGATGGAATATGGACAGGCAGTGAATTTTTTGCGACAGAAATTAATCCTCGCCATGCGTCTGGATTAGGGCTCAATCGTGCAGTACCTTTATTCCCTGATTATTTATTTAATCGGGCTGTTCAGGAAAATAGTACTTTTATTGCGGAGATTGATCCTTCTCAGGTTGAAATTATCTGGCGTGATATGATCCGAAATTATTCAGGCCAAGATATTACTGTGTTGGATCGAGATGAGAAACAGCAAAAGGTGGTTGAAATTGAAGTGAATGACAAGATGATCGTATTGGGCGTTCCTTCTGAAGGTATTGATGCACTTATTTATCGTCCATTGGGTCAGGAAAAATTACTTGGAAGTATTGTAGCTGAATTAGTTAGCCAAGTTTCTAACCGCCACTATATATACCAATCGCCATTGAAGATGCTTGATTTCTTATCCAAACCCGATCATGCTTGCAGCCATGAAAATTCATCTGACACCAGAACAAAAACGCGCCCTCGAATTGATGCACGATACGACTCGTG
>NZ_CAWQTY010000101.1:0-695 GCF_963897815.1 Xenorhabdus sp. Sc-CR9 | reverse complement strand
TAGCCCTATAAGGGCATGTTACCGACTGCGCCTAAATGACGCGGCTTTCTCTTCGTTCAAGCTAAGTGTCTTTGCTTCTTTGGCTTACCCCTTGAAGGGGTCGTCTGACTCTCGTGTACTTAATTTATCCTGAATGAGGTCTGACTTTTCTTGCTCTCTGATATATTTACGGATTGTGGCTTCATTCAGCCCCACTGTACTGACATAATATCCTTCCGACCAAAACTTCCTGTTGCCAAATTTGTATTTTAAATTGGCATGTTTATCGAAGCTCATTAACGAGCTTTTACCTTTTAAGTATCCCATAAAGCTTGAAACACTGATTTTTGGGGGAATACTCACCAGCATATGCACATGATCCGGCATGAGATGCCCTTCGATTATTTCCACTCCTTTGTATTTACAAAGGTTTCGTAATATCTCACCGATACTTGAACGTAAACGGGCAAAAATGATTTTTCGTCTGTATTTCGGCGAAAAAACAATAGGGTATTTGCATAGCCACTTTGTATGGGCTGAGTTTTGTGCTTTAATTCCCATAAACACCTTTCCTTATTTGAGTTACGTATATTAGCTTGAACATCTATATCGTAACGGAAAGGTGTTTTTCTTGGTATAACCCTTGGTCTCCACCCGCATAGCGGGTGGTTTTATGTTTAAGAAGCTGACGCTACTTAAACTGGCTAAAGCCATAA
>NZ_CAWQTY010000100.1:0-703 GCF_963897815.1 Xenorhabdus sp. Sc-CR9 | reverse complement strand
TTGACGTTCTGATCTCGGCTCATCATATGGCTAAGATTCAATACCTGTATTTCATCTTCCCGTCCTGCCTGATAGCGATTACCTATCGACTCCAGAGTCGAGCATCCCGCTGATATTAAACCTTGTTTCTTTCCTTTCAACGACAAATAAATGATGTATGACATACTTGTCTCCGATTGCATGATATCCAATTGATGCACAAAAACACATCAGTTAAACAAGATACAACAATAATACTTACTCATTCCAGTGTGTATAAAAATACAACGGTAAAATTGTGATTAACTTCTATACTTAAATAAAATCAGATGATTACCTAATTTAAATTTCATGTAGTGTAACCAATTAAAATCACACTGACGCGCTGCGCTTGTCTTCTCCGTGATACCGGGCTAATACATTAACCCGGTATCACGGAGAGCTGAAAGATCACCCGCCAGAAAAACCATTTTTATTTAACCCCTCCCTATTAAAGAATTAGGAATAAAACTGTTCACCGTGTTCACCTTTAAATATTTTCATTTAAATTCATATCATTAAAGGATGATGACTTGAAATCAAACTCATCACTACTCTTCACTCAACCCTTCACCTTTAAATCAGAAAAAGGTGAACAGAGGTGAAGACTTGTGAACAGTTTAAAAATAACTATTCACCCTACAATACATTGATATATCTGGTTTAAATCATAAGGTGAACAGTA
>NZ_CAWQTY010000099.1:0-720 GCF_963897815.1 Xenorhabdus sp. Sc-CR9 | reverse complement strand
CGGGGATATACCTGCACGACCGGACGCTCACCAACCCCATGAAGAACCCCACCCGCACGACCGGACGCGCTCAGAACGTCATAGAACGCCTCAGAATGACCGGACGCACGCCAACCCCATGAGAACCTCACCCGCACGACCGGACGTGCTCAGAACGTCATAGAACGCCTCAGAATGACCGGACGCACGCCACGCCAACCCCATGAGAACCTCACCCGCACGACCGGACGCGCTCAGAACGTCATAGAACGCCTCAGAATGACCGGACGCACACCAACCCCATGAGAACCCCACCCGAACGACCGGACAGCTCAAAGCTCACAAAAATGCACAGAAAGATCACTGAGTTTGTACCGGATAACCAGAGACAAAATAACCCTCGGTACAAAATGACGAGTGGGGTAATCAATAGCTGATTTCTGGTCTGAAACCGGAAAAAACGCCCGAAAAAAGGCGTTTAAAACACACCAATATATAATAACATAATCACAGAACAATAATAACGATAAAATAAACTGTAACATGAAATTTCACCTTATTATTTGTTCTTAAACTTTGATATCCACTAAGTATCAATTACTACCATTATACACGTGTATAATGGTAGTAATTGATACTTAGTGGATATCAAAGTTTAGTAAATTCTCCTTATACACTTCTATGCTGGCCTACAAAAGATATGGGGTTGTACTGCGTGTTGGCAGCCGAGTTTAGAACATA
>NZ_CAWQTY010000098.1:0-735 GCF_963897815.1 Xenorhabdus sp. Sc-CR9 | reverse complement strand
GGAATAACAGCACGATGTTTCCCCCCGAAACATGAATTGAGAGCCAAAAGTTTTCGTCAACGAAAACGGAGAGGGAACTTAAGGCGTTACCTCCGCGTTACGGTAACGGTTCAGGTAACTAAAACAGGGGATCGCGATTGCGTGGTATTTATAAGAAGATATTAATATGGTGATCCACCAGCAACACCAGTATTCACACTGTTTACAGCGAGTTATAGAGGGTGTTTGGGGTTGGTTTCTATGCCGTTTGGCGTTATCCAAATCAGTGTTACTGTCCACTGTTACGGTAACGATAAGTAACGCAAAATAGGTGATCTCGATTGGTAAATTAATATAAGACTGTATACCAATCGAGATCACCTTAAGAAGAGAATTTCACAGACCTAATTCAGCGTGAGAGCCTAGACGGACAAGGGTTAGTGTTTCGTCGTCGGGCTTCTCGTAAATCAGTACCAAATCCGGTTTGACGTGGCAATCTCTGAACCCTGTCCAGTTTCCCGTTAGTGGATGGTCGCGGTGTCGTGGTTCAAGTGGAATGTCGGCTAACAGCGCAGATAAAACAGATTGAAGGTCGGCATCAAGTGTTGCGCGATACCGTCCCTTCTTCTCACGCTTATAGTCGCGCTTGAATTGGCTGGTGTATTCAGTCGTCCGCATTGAGATCACTAAACAGAGTTTTGAGGTCAGCCGCCTTAGTTACATTTCCTGCACGAGCCTCACGCATGGCCGCAATAG
>NZ_CAWQTY010000097.1:0-70018 GCF_963897815.1 Xenorhabdus sp. Sc-CR9 | reverse complement strand
TGGAATTTGACGGTGCCGCGAAAGAAACCGCCATCACCACAACCGCGGAAACATGGCAGATTGACTTTACCGCGCGTTTGTCGGGCATGGATGACATGCAGCGCCTGATTAATACCGACAGCTACGGGGAGGCGGCTTTTTTTGAAGAGGGCTTTGCCGTAGTACGTCAGGGCGAACAGTACCTTGTGAAAAAAGGGCTGGCCTATGTGGGCGGGCTGCGTGGGGTGTTGGAATTTGACCAGACACTGAACGCGATGCGTAATACCCGTGTGTATGCCGACTTTAGCTATCAGGGCAATCTGGTGAGTCAGTGGAAAACCGTGGTGAAAATTACCGTTGCCAATGAATTGCAAAACTACATCGATGCGGCAGGGTATCCGCATTATGTCTTTGCGGTTGCCAGCATTGACGCTAATGGCGATGTGATGGATTTGCGTATCAAGGGATCATTGAGTGACCGTGATATTACGGAACTTAATCAACGGTTCAATGTCATCATGAACGATAAGTTGGCAAAGAGCCAGAATGGCGCAGATATTCCCGATAAAAATATCTTTATTAATAATCTTGGCTTATCAGACACGAGAGATAAAGCACAAAATGCTGTTCCTCATAGTCGGATGGTTAACGGAAAAACGTTGATAAATGATATTAGTTTGAATGCGGCTGATGTTGGGGCGATAAATAATAATCAACTGGGACAATTGGGTAACGGGGGAAAATTTCAGGATTGTTTATCGACAGGGTTTTACCGAGTAGCAGTCCCCCATCAGGCGACAGTTTCTGATTTCCCGATAGTCTCATCAACAGAACACTTATACGGATATGGTATTCTTGAGGTGAATAATGCTTCCGGTGTGATTTCTCAACGATACACTTCTCACATGGGTCAAGTGGTTGTACGGCAATCATGGTCTTCTGGAAATGATTGGTTAGGTTGGTGTACGATCTACTCGTCCGCTCAGAAACCGTCTGCCGATGATATTGGTTCATATTCTAAATTTGTATCGGATGAAAAATACCAACCTAAGTCACATGCAGGTCAGTTGCATAGTGGCGGTCGATTTTCCGATTGTGTTGCGACAGGGATTTATCATGTTTTTGGTGCACATGCTGATTCTGTTGCGGATTTCCCACGGTATACAACTGGTCAGGCGTTGTATGACTTTGGTGTGCTTGAAGTATACCGTGAAGGAGAATTAATCTCTCAACGATATACCGCGCATAGTGGTGAAATTGCAGTCCGGCAGGCATTCCCCGGTTCTCCTGTGTTGGGAAATTGGTTTATTTACAGTAAACAGGGATTTGATCTGTTGTATGACAATATTCCGGTTGGCTCACCGATTCCGTGGCCGTTACCCAATCCCCCCACAGGCTATCTGGAATGCAAGGGACAATCTTTTGATAAATCAACATGTCCTCGATTGGCGCAAGCTTATCCCTCGGGTGTATTGCCTGATTTGCGCGGTGAGTTTATCCGGGGCTTGGATAATGCCCGTGGTATTGACCCAGGACGCATTGCCTTATCGTGGCAGGCGGACGAATTCAGGTCACATAATCACACCGTTGGCGGTCATTATGGTGGTGACAGTCTGGGCGGGGAAAGTCGTGTTCAAACATACGGTACGGAGCAAGTGTCTAGTCGTGCAGGAGGAAACGAAACCCGTCCTCGTAACATCGCTTTTTTATATATCGTGAGAGCAGCATAATGAAATACACAACAAATATTAAAACAGCAGAATTCAATGAGCGTGGATTTGCAACCTCTAACGGTTGGGTTATGGTCTATCGGGCGAATACAGAAACAGGGGAATATCTCTGTGCGGATATGGAACGTACTCTGATTGGCGTTAGCTTATCGGCGGGAGCCTACTTGGATAAACCCGAGTTGCCAGAATCAAAAGATATTGCCGTTTGTCGTAGCAGAGATGGTAAATCATGGGTTCATATTTCTGATTATCGGGGTAAAACGGTTTACCATGTGAGTACCAGAGAAGCGAAAATTATTCAGCAGATTGGGCAGTTGACACCGGAGTTAACCCTTCTGAAACCGAAAACCGAGTTTGATGTATGGAACGGTACAAAATGGGTAACGGACACTGCGGCTCAAAAAGCAAAAAAAATTGAATTGATGGAAAAACAACGTACTCAGTTGCGTCAGCAGGCAGAAGAAAATATCAGGCCATTGCAGTATGCGATTGATATTGAATTAGCCACGGAGAATGAGAAACAGGTGTTGCTGGCATGGAAAAAATATTTAGTGGCCTTAAACCGATTAACGATTTCAGCAACAACCAATGTCTCTTGGCCGGAACAGCCGAATGTGGCAGCGTAAAACCCTGCAACTGTCCCCGGCGTTGTCGGGGCTGTCGGCCAGCATCGTACCCGTACACCCGTTTCTCTACGGGGTCGGGCAGCAGGCGGACAGTGGCAGTTACTTAAGCCCGGCCAATGCCCTTCATTACCTGTCGAATAAGTTGACAGGCGCAGGTCACCTGAATGCCCTTGTGCTGATGGTCTGCGCCAAGACCCACACTGAATTTATGCAGCACCTCACGCAATTTTCATCGGTGTTGCCGTTGCCGCAGCCATTGTCAACGGCAAGTAGCCGTTTGACCGCCAATGCACACCTGATTGCACAGGCCAAAGCCCAAGCCAGCGCAGGCAGCAGCTTGGCGGGGTTAAAATCACAGTTAAACGGGTTTACCACGGCAAGGCAGAACGCCTTGCAGCAGGTCGGTGATGCCCTGAATGGCGCAATGGGAAACACCGCCGCCGTCTGGGCATTTAGCGGAACAGGTAACGGTGCACTGTTGGCCGAGAAAATGCGCAAGGGCATCCCGGAGCCGGATGCGGTTTATACATTAGGCACGCTATTTGTCGCGGATGACATTAGCCCACTGGAAAGGATGCTATCGCATGAGCCAGATTATCACCCTCGCCCTTGATGGCGAGGCCATCCCGTTAAAAAGCCTGACCGTGACCCCCTCGGTCATGTTTCAGGATCAAGACCAGAGCGGGCAGTCTTCCAGTACGGCAGTCGCCGAACAGGGCATCAAGCCGAAAGAGCTGCGCATCACGGGCATTATTCCCTTTACCGAACAGAAAACTTTCTCGCGCTTGTTTGCACTGGCGGAAGCCAAAGAAAATGGTCAGTTGAAACGCTACCGGGTTGCCAACCTGACCGCACAGGCCATCAATTTTCGTATCGGGACATTCACGGGCACGATTGACGCCAGCAAGGTAGACGGTAAGCAGGCATGGCAGGTGACTTTTACCTTACGGGAACATTTATCGGTGTCGGAGAAACGCGATGCCCGTTCAATGGGGCAGGTTAACGCGAAAAAACAAACGACGAAGCCGGGAGAGTCTTTAGCCGAAGGGGATGAAAAACTCAGTTGGTTTGAACGGGAATGGCTTAAACCAATAAATGACAGATTGGGGTCAGTAAAAGAATGAAACCGATTAACCGGCTTTATTTGTCCAGTGATGAGATCCATGTGGTGGATGCCAATCTCATGCTGGAATTGTCCGCCTGTGGCCGGGGGTTTATTACGGCAGAGACTACCACCGATTACACCGGAAAACTGGTGCGGCTGGATGTCGGTTACACCGATTTAATATTACGCTGGTTTACGGGCTATGTGGAGCGTGCGCAGCCTGCCCAGAACGGATACCAACGCCTGTTTGTGCGTGAGCTGGTCGGCGTGTTTGACCGTCAATGGCCGTGCTCCTTTCAGCATCCGACCTTGCGTCAAATTGTGGATTGGTTGCAGGAACACAGCGGGCTGACGTTCATCTTACCGGAGGCACCTTATACCGATAAACCTGTCCCGCATTACACCCACAATGGCACGGGTTATCAGTTGCTGGCGAATCTGGGGCAGGTCTTCGACATTGAGGACTATATCTGGCAGCAGTTGCCGGATGGCTCGGTGTATCTGGGCAGTTGGGTGCATTCACTGTTTGCCGGAAAGCCTGTCGACATCCCCAATGAATTTAGTCAGCGTCACTCGGCAGGCAATGCGATGACGATTCCCATGATCCAATCTTTGCGCCCCGGCGTGGTGGTCAATCAGCAGCGGCTGAGCAAGGTCAACCTGACCAATGAAAACATGGCCATCACATGGCTGCCCAAAGGCCAGCAGGAGAACAAAACCCCCGCCCAGCGTCAGATTGATGCCGCTTACCCCGAATTATCGGCCGGGCTGCACTTGCCCCAATTCGCCCGTATTGAGGCACACACGGAAAATACGGCCAGCGGTGATATCTCCGATCCCTTCAGGCCGCGCTATGCCGTTGATGTGCAGTTGCTGGATGATAATGGCAAAGACGCCGCCGCGCCTGTGTATCAGGCTGTCCCGCTGCCGTTGCCGATGGCAGGCGGGGAATCGGGGATGTTCCAGTATCCGCCCATTGGCACAATCGTTGAGATGGCTTTCGAGGGCGGCCGACCGGACAAGCCGTTTATCCGCCAGACTCTGAGTCAGGGCAACACGCTGCCCGATATCAAGCCCGGTGAACAGTTGCAGCAGCAGCGGGCGGAAGTGTCGCAGCGCGTCACGCAGGAAGGTAGTTGGATAAGGCAGACAGACCAGACCATTAATGAATCGTCCCTGCACCGCGAAGTTAAGGCTGATACAGAAAAGCGCACCGTAGTGGCACGGGAAACCACCATACAGGCTACGGATAAAGTTACCGTCTTGGGAACATCTGCCTTACTGGCGGGGGCTATCCAGCATATCGCTGACGGCGATTACAGTCTGGCGGCCTCCTCAAATCTGGTCGCCAGTGTGGGGAAAGACGCGAATATCGACGTCGGCCAGACGCTGATAGAAAAAATCGGCCTGCTTCGCCAGAGCATCGCCGGAGTCAAACAAGAAATCGTTGCGCCCGTGGTCTGGGTGGGCAGCCAGCAAATCAACGTCATGCAATTGATGCTAGACACCCTTGGCGTAGTCAAGGAGTTGGCCGAACTGACCGCCGCCCATACCCATCACAACACAGGCACACCGGAGAACGCCAGCGCGATAAGGAACACGGCTGATAAATCGGATGGGCTGAAACAGAAATATTCGCCAGTGATTGGGTAAGGTTTTTACGCTATACCAAGATTGATATTTTATGCAGAGACATTAGACTGATGATGTTAGTTGAAGAGTAACGCGCTATCGTCGAGGCTACCAATCTCGTAAATAGCACAGCGAAAGACGAACTCATCAAAAGTAAAAACAAAAAATCAGCCTCACCAGTTGATTTTTTTGTCGTAGTCAAAGTAACCCTGCTCCGGCGGGGTTTATTTTTATCTTCTCCTTTTTTGTAAACAAAAACGTTGACATAGTAATCATAAATGTTTACTATGATCGCATGTTCAACAGAATGGAGGAGTGGTGAAGCAAAGCGAGTTTAGGCGATGGCTGGAAGCTCAGGGCGTCGAAGTTTCAAACGGAACAAACCATCTGAAACTGAGATACAAGGGGAAGTACAGTGTCATGCCAAGGCATCCCAGCCATGAGATAAAAGAGCCACTAAGGAAAGCAATCATTAAGCAATTAGGATTGTAATAAAAACCCGCCTCTTTAGGGGCGGGTTCTCGCGCAGCTTCACCATAAAAAATGATGAGATATCCAGTAATACTAGAGCCAGTCGAAGAAGGCGGTTATTTCGTCTCGTTCCCGGATATCCCCGAAGCCTTAACGCAAGGGGAGACACGGGAAGAAGCGCTGGAGATGGCACTTGATGCGCTAATAACGTCCTTCGAATTCTATTTCGAAGATAGCAAAAAAATCCCATCACCAAGCCCTGTGGGGCAAGGTAATGATTATGTCGATGTCCCCTTAAGCGTGGCGTCAAAGGTGCTGATGCTGAATGCGTTTGTTGATTCCCGATTAACGCAAACGGAGTTAGCCCAGCGTATGGGGGTGAAAAAGCAGGAAGTCACCCGCCTCTTTGATTTACACCATTCGACCAAGATTGATACGGTCGCTAAGGCAGCAACAGCAATCGGGCATCAATTAACCGTGTCCATCCTATAACGATGATCACCTATCAAAAGGCTGCGTAAACCGTGGCCTTTTTCATGCTCTCATCAAGCGCAATCAGACGCCCTATAAACTATTCACCTATTAACGTATAGAGTCTCTGCGTTTAACTTGGATCGCGTCCCTGCGTCGCGCTCAGGCTGCGCAATCCCCACGAAATAAAAGTAAACCCGACGTAAAACGGACTACACCGCACCCGCCTGCACGTTTTGGATCAAAAAATTATTTCAGTTTTAAAATCCGACAAAGGGAACCGCCAGAGCGCACCAGCACAGGCGGCGTGAGAGAAACCGCAAATTGAAAAGTGTGAAAAGATTTTCAGGGGATTTCAGTTTTTGGATCAAAAGAGGATCACGGGGAAAATCATAATACAATGATAATAAAAGGAAAATTATATTTTACGTAAGAAATAAGATCACGAAGACAGGCTAAGGAAAATTTCAGAACATAGTAACAGCACGGTCTTGCGGCCATTGAAAAACTGAAATCAATTGAATCAGTAAATATATTCTTACTAGCCGAAAAGATTTTTCCGTTTGGTTCAGTTGGGCTAAAAATAATCAATAAAAGAATTGAGATGGAAGATGCTAGAAAAACCTGTCGCCATTTTGTCGCCACTGACTATAAAAAACAAAAAAGCCACTTATTAAAAAGTGGCTTAATGTGCTGATTTAACAGCTAAAATTTGGTGGCCCCTGCTGGACTTGAACCAGCGACCAAGCGATTATGAGTCGCCTGCTCTAACCACTGAGCTAAGGGGCCAGCGAAGTAGGAGGATTATACGGTACAGTTTGGTATTAGGTCTAGTCCTCAAAATTCATATGCGCATTTTATATACAATAATCAGTATCTTTTAACGTATTTCAATCAATTGATAGTAATCTGATCTCCCTTTTAGTGATGCTGGTCATTTTTTCAATAAAAGTTTCTGATTGTTTAATGTACTTTGGTCATGCTTGCGTCAACAAAAGCTTATTGATGAGACTTTATTTTCTAGATTGATTTTCAGTACTTTTATTACTTTCTATAAAAATACCTTTGGAGTTAATATGAACAAATATCATTTGTCGGTGGCTACTTTTGCTCATCATCAAATTGAAGATCATTTTTACTCATCTATCAGCAAAATGAATCAGCATATCAGCGATGATGTTCGTGCCTATATAACAGGTGTTGAAGCTCACGTATTAAACTTTTTATTGGTTATAGATAACCATGCCCAAATCGCAGAGGATTTACAAAAAGGTATTCGGTTTCTGGATGAGAAAACTATCGTTCCGTTTGCGATTTATACTGTAGCGCCGAATCATCAAACTTTAGAGGTTATCCAGCAGGCTGGGTTTGTATTCGATGTTGATGGTATAACCACTGGTATGCAGCTCGATTTGCTGAGTTGGCAGCCAAACGATTTATCGGCTGCGGAATATGACGTTCGGTGTGTTGATCATTGTTTGAATGATTGGGCTACGCCAGTAGGGAGTGCGTTTGAAACGGGTAATATACTCTCAGGACAGTACCAGAAATGCCATCAGGCGGCGTTGGAGGCGGGGAAATCTCTGCAACATTATGCCTTGTATGTCGATGGTCAGCCTGTTTGTGCCTTAACTTTATCATGGCTGGGTAATATTGTTCGTTTTGATGATATTGGTACGCTGGTGGAGCAGCAGAGAAAAGGATATGCTTCTGCTCTGATCAATTATGTGTTGAATGAAGCCAGGCGGGATGGTGCGATTGCCTGTTATTTAGATGCCTCTCGTGATGGTAATGAGTTATATCGGCGTATCGGGTTTAAGACATTATTTGAATATCAGGGATTTATCCGCGAGTAATAGTAATAAAGAATAAGCAGAAAGCGTCTGTTGAAACAGACGCTTTCTGATTTATCAGCAAATTCGTTGATTAGTCGTCAAGGAAGCTGCGCAGTACTTCAGAACGGCTTGGGTGACGCAGTTTACGCAGGGCTTTCGCTTCGATCTGACGAATACGTTCGCGGGTTACATCAAATTGTTTACCCACTTCTTCCAGTGTATGGTCAGTGTTCATATCGATGCCAAAACGCATACGCAGAACTTTAGCTTCACGCGCGGTCAGGCCAGCCAGCACGTCATGAGTTGCAGAACGCAGGCTTTCTGAAGTTGCAGAATCCAGCGGCAGTTCGAGAGTCGTATCCTCAATGAAATCGCCCAGATGTGAGTCTTCATCATCACCGACTGGTGTTTCCATTGAGATAGGTTCTTTGGCGATTTTCAGTACCTTGCGGATCTTATCTTCTGGCATCATCATACGTTCTGCCAGTTCTTCCGGTGAAGGCTCACGACCCATTTCCTGCAACATCTGACGGGAAATACGATTGAGTTTGTTGATAGTTTCAATCATATGTACCGGGATACGGATGGTACGCGCCTGATCAGCGATAGAACGGGTAATTGCCTGACGGATCCACCATGTTGCGTAAGTTGAGAATTTGTAACCACGACGGTATTCAAATTTATCAACTGCTTTCATCAGACCAATATTACCTTCTTGGATCAAATCAAGGAATTGCAGGCCACGGTTGGTATATTTCTTTGCAATCGAAATAACCAGACGCAAGTTGGCCTCAACCATCTCTTTCTTCGCTCGGCGGGCTTTCGCTTCACCGATTGACATACGACGGTTGATATCTTTGACCTGTTCAATAGTCAGGCCAGTTTCTTCTTCGATCTGGTGTAACTTCTGCAAGCTACGCATTACTTCTTCTTCAATTTCCTGCAACTTATCAGACCATGGCTTGTTCATTGCTTTTGCAGCGGTGAACCATGTGTCAGAAGTTTCATTGCCAGAGAACAGAGTAATGAAGTTTTTCTTCGGCATCTTGCACTGCTCAACACACATCTTCATGATTTGGCGCTCTTGAAGACGTACGCGATCCATCATGGAACGCATATTGTTGACCAGATAATCAAATTGTTTTGGCACCAAACGGAACTGTTTGAATACCTCAGACAGGGTTAATATTTCTGCTGCGGTATTTGGATTGTCACGCCCGTAATTTTTGATTACCTGACGAGTAATTTCATACTGTGTGCGCAATTCCTGAAATTTCTGGCGAGCCAATTCTGGGTCGATGCTGTTATCATCTTCAGTATCAGAATCATCTTCACGCTCTTCGTCATCTTCTTCATCGTCGTTAAGCTCTTCCTGAGGAAGTTCTGAGCCGACATGAGTGGCTGTTGGTGCGAGATCTTCTTCTGCATTCGGATCAACGAAACCTGTGATCAAATCGGACAGACGGCTCTCGCCAGCTTCGACGCGGTCGTACTGTTCCAGCAGGTAGGTGATTGCTTCTGGGTATTCAGCAACAGAGCACTGTACTTGGTTGATGCCATCTTCAATGCGCTTTGCAATGTCAATCTCACCTTCACGAGTCAGTAGCTCCACCGTGCCCATTTCACGCATGTACATACGAACTGGATCGGTGGTACGGCCGATTTCTGACTCGACACTGGATAACACTTGCGCAGCCGCTTCCGCCGCGTCTTCATCGGTGTCGTTTGTGTTTTCTGCCAACATGAGATCATCAGCATCAGGTGCTTCTTCCATTACCTGGATGCCCATGTCATTGATCATTTGGATGATATCTTCTATCTGATCAGAATCGACGATATCTTCCGGCAGATGGTCATTGACCTCAGCATAGGTCAGATAGCCTTGCTCCTTACCTCGGGTGACAAGTAGCTTTAGCTGTGACTGCGGGTTTTGCTCCATAAGACGGTATCCACACTTCAGAGTATTGGTTGGTGTTCGGTCGGCGAAACAAATATGCCAACAATAACATTTAGGGGCGTTTTCATTGTATTGCCGCAGCCCACAATAGCGACAATTGTAGAGCTATCTCCCTACCTAATGCGGCACTTAAGCCGTGAATTCTGTATCAGTGTTCTTAATCTTGATTTAGAATTTGTTTCATCAAGCTATATTTTTATCAAAGCGTATTTGCATCAAAAATATTACACATGCAAACGTATTGAGTGAGTTAATTAATATAGTCTTGTTGAAGCAAATTATTATTTCCTCGCACCAGACTCCGTAATTAAGCGGACTTCTTCGCGTTCTTCTGATGTCAAGCCTTCAGTTCTGCCTTTGGCAATCAGAAAATTAAAACGTTCATCAAGTGCTGATGCGAAAAGATGGTTCAACGCATCACTGAAAGTTTTTTCAGCAATCTCTTCTACTTGTATATCGTTCCATGCAGCGAGTTTTTCAAGCTGTTTTGCGTATTTATTATCGCGATACTGCTCCAAAAGCTGGCCGGTTGTTAAACCCGGTTGGGCAAGGCACGTGTCGACAAGCTCAATGAATAACGGTAACCCCGCTATCTGAGCAGAAAACATTCCCTGTAATGAAGGAACTAATGTCGCTAAATGCGGATTTTGCACCAACAATGCGATAAGGATTCGCATTGTTGTTGGCTTCAGTTTTAGCGCCTGATATGCATTGGTATCTTTTTTGACAAGTTTTGCCAAAGATCGTTCCAATTGTGTTGTATCAGGTATGCCTAGTAACCTTCCAATCTCTTGGAGTAAATAGAGCCGCAACGCTTCCCCGGGAACCTGACTAATCAGCGGCATTGCAAGCGAACTGAGTTTAGTCGCACCTTCTGGGGTACTCAAATCTACTTGTGGCAATAGAGACTCGAACAAAAATTCAGATAAGGTCAATGCTTTTCCCATTCGCTGTTCGAAAATCTCTCTGCCTTCTTTGCGAACCAGTGAATCTGGATCTTCGCCATCAGGCAAGAACATAAAACGTAATTGCCGTCCATCATTCAGATAGGGCAGTGCGGTTTCCAATGCCCTCCATGCGGCATCACGGCCAGCACGGTCGCCATCGTAACAGCAGATAACACTATCCGTTGTCCGAAAAAGGAGTTGAATGTGTTCGGCTGTCGTGGACGTTCCCAGCGAAGCCACAGCATAGTCAATGTCAAACTGTGCCAGCGCAACAACATCCATGTAACCTTCAACCACCAATAGCCTTGAAAGCGTATTGTGGTTTTGTTGAGCTTCATAGAGTCCGTATAATTGCCGGCCTTTATGGAAAATTTCTGTTTCCGGTGAGTTCAAGTACTTGGGAAGTGCATCTCCCAGAACTCTTCCCCCGAATGCAACTACTCGACCACGGCGATCTCGAATTGGGAACATAACACGTTCACGGAAACGGTCATAAGTCCGACCATTCTCATTCGTGACCAGCATTCCTGCATCGTTTAGCTGTTTACGATCTTCAACGTTATGGGCAAAGCGTTTCAGGGCATTATCCCATCCCGCTGGTGCGAAACCAATGGAAAAACGCTGAATGACCTCTTCACTAAGCCCACGTTGAGCCAGATATTGCCGGGCTGACTGAGCATTGGGTGTATTCAGTGAATGCTGATAGAAACTGTTTAGTTTCTCCATCAACTGATAAAGATTTTGCCTTTGGTGGCGTTCTATTTGACCGCCGCCGGAGCCTGCTTCGTAAGGCACTTCCAGCCCGTGCATTGCTGCCAGTTCTTCAATGGATTCGACAAAGTCCAGCCTGTCATAATTCATCAGAAAATCAATAGCATTGCCATGCGCTCCACAGCCGAAGCAATGGTAAAACTGTTTATCGCCATTAACAGTAAATGAAGGGGTTTTTTCGTTATGAAAAGGACAGCACGCTTGATGGTTTTTGCCTTTCTTTTTGAGAGGCACTTTGACATCGATCAAATCAATGATATCGGTTCTTGCTAATAAATCATTGATAAATGCGCGTGGAATTCGTCCAGCCATAAGCCCTTTTACGCCTGTTGATGAACGAGAATAAGCCGCGCTTTCTCTGGGAAAGCACGGCCTTTAATTGCAGTAGTTTGTTAATACAACCACTATGCGGATTGACCGCAAGGATTAGTACAAACGAGTGCGGCGTGCGTTTTCACGAGCTAGCTTTTTAGCATGACGCTTAACAGCAGAAGCTTTAGCGCGTTTGCGTTCAGTCGTTGGTTTTTCATAGAATTCACGACGACGAACTTCTGCTAATACGCCTGCTTTTTCGCAAGAACGCTTAAAGCGACGCAGTGCTACGTCAAATGGCTCGTTTTCACGTACTTTAATTACTGGCATGTGCCTCTCACCTCAATAGAAATCGGGTTTGTCGCTGGCGGGATAGTGCCAGCCGTCTTTAAAATGGTGCGGAATTTTACTTCAATGAACACGGCTTTGTAAAGTGCCGAGGAAAATTGAAACCTATAGCGCAACGGGCTATAACATGCTTTTTGTATACAAAACAAGCAGCCTTGCGCCAGCGCTATTAACATTAACCACACAGGAGATTCAAGTAGGGTACTGATTATAGACTAAACAGGAAAAATAGCCAGCCTATAAATAGTCCGGTTAAGCCATCATTCAGTGAGGCGAGTACAGGTTGTGAATAGTGGTTATAAACGGATAGTGGTACACTTATGCCCGATTTAGGGGAATACGATATACGAATTCATGTGCACCAAGAAATATGAATAGTATGGTGACGATAGAGTGACGAGACGAAAAGTACAATGCGAGTTTTAGGTATAGAAACGTCCTGCGATGAAACCGGAATCGCAATTTATGATGACAGATCCGGTCTGCTAGCCAATCAACTTTACAGTCAGGTAAAACTGCATGCTGATTATGGCGGTGTTGTGCCGGAACTGGCATCGCGAGACCACATTCGTAAAACGGTTCCCTTGATTCAGGCGGCTTTGAAAGAAGCGGGGCTGACAAATAAAGATATCGATGCCGTTGCTTACACTGCGGGGCCTGGTTTGGTTGGTGCATTATTGGTCGGGGCAACTATTGGGCGTTCACTGGCGTTCGCGTGGAATGTACCGGCTATTCCCGTACATCATATGGAAGGTCATTTATTGGCACCGATGCTGGAAGAAAATAGCCCTGAGTTCCCTTTTGTTGCCTTGTTGGTTTCTGGCGGTCATACCCAGCTTATTAGTGTAACGGGAATTGGTGAATACCAATTGTTGGGGGAATCTATTGACGATGCTGCGGGTGAGGCTTTCGATAAGACCGCAAAGTTGCTTGGGTTGGATTACCCCGGAGGCCCGGTACTTTCCCGTATGGCACAGCAGGGTAAAGCCGGACGTTTTATTTTCCCACGTCCAATGACAGATCGCCCCGGGCTGGATTTCAGTTTTTCTGGTCTGAAAACATTTGCTGCCAATACCATCCGTAATAACATTCATGGCCATGATAGTGTTGAGGATGGGCAAACCAAAGCGGATATTGCCCGTGCCTTTGAAGATGCAGTTGTCGATACGCTGGCGATTAAATGCAAACGGGCGTTGGAACAGACGGGGTTTAAACGTCTGGTGATGGCTGGGGGTGTGAGTGCCAACGGGACATTGCGGACAAAAATGCAGGAATTAATGGTAAAACTGGGTGGCGAAGCCTTCTATGCCCGTCCTGAATTCTGTACTGATAATGGTGCGATGATTGCTCTGGCTGGCATGATCCGCTTACAAGGCGGAACCACAGGTGAATTGGGTGTTACAGTAAAAGCGCGCTGGCCGCTGTCGGATCTTCCTGCATTGCAGAAATGATAAGAAATGTACTGAATGACTTGGGTTGACTACCGCTTGGTGCTCAGCCTTGTTCAGTAACCGTTGTTATTTTAGCAGGAAGAAGTAATTAGACTTCCCCTTCCTGCTTTGAGTTATAGGCTTATTCTGATGTTAAAACAATTTTCAGTGCTTTTTCCTGAGCGGCGTTATTAAAGACTTCATAAGCTGTTTCAATTTCACTCAATAGATAACGATGCGTCACGAGTTTTTCAGGTGAAATTTTGCCGGATTGAACACTTTTAAGCAGCATCGGTGTGCTGCTTGTGTTCACCAATCCGGTAGTAATGGTGATGTTTTTGATCCAAAGTTCTTCCAGATGCAATTCAACGGATTTTCCGTGAACACCAACGTTAGCAATATACCCACCAGCAGTGATGATATCCTGACAGATTTTGAATGTTGCAGGTATCCCGACACATTCAATCGCGACATCGACCCCAATGCCATCAGTGATTTTTTGAATCTCTGCCACGACATTTTGGCATGCTGGGTTGATAATTGTGTTAGCCCCAAACTGTTGGGCGACATGAAGACGATTGTCATCAGTATCAATCATAATGATGTGTGCTGGAGAGTAGAATTGTGATGCCAGAAGTGCAGAAAGGCCAACTGGACCAGCACCAATCAAGGCAATAGTGTGACCTGGCTGAACTCTGCCGTTGATGACACCGATTTCAAGACCTGTCGGTAAGATATCACTAAGCATCAATGCAGCGTCTTCATTTATCCCTTCTGGTAAACGATGTAAGCTGTTATCAGCATGAGGAATGCGTACTTGCTCAGCTTGAGTACCATCAATTTTATGTCCAAGGATCCAACCACCATCTTCACAGTGTGAATAAAGCTGACGCTTGCAATAACTACAACTGCCACAAACTGTAATACAGGAAATAATGACTTTATCGCCCACTTTGATATTACGGACAGATTTCCCAATATTTTCAACAATCCCTATACCTTCATGGCCTAAAACCCGGCCCTTATCTACCGTAGGAACATCCCCTTTGAGGATATGTAAATCTGTTCCGCAGATAGTCGTTTTAATAATACGGACAATGGCATCAGTTGACTCAATAATTTGAGGCAATGCTTTTTCTTCCCAATGTTTTTGACCTGCTCCATGATAAACAAGTGCTTTCATAAAACCCCCTTTCACAGATAGTTTGTATTTTGCACTAGAAATCTAGCGTATTATTAAGGTTAAAAATAATGAGTGGTTCAAGAAATACAATCATTTTCACAAAACAATAATGGTTTTCAAAGGTAAGTTTATGTCATATTTATGGTTATAAATATAGATTTTACAGGTTAATTTGATGCTATCTTCTATTTTATCATGATAACGATAGAAGCAATCGTGACGTTAGTCGGGGATGTGATCGGGGTGAGTGAGCGCAGCCAACAAAGCTGCAACTTGAAAGACGACAGGTATATATTAGCCAAGAAAGCCCCTACAATAAGGGGCTTTTGGATTCAGTCGTCTTGTTGTTCTGTTGTGGATTGAATTTTTTCTTTATCCGTCATTTCCTGTTTCTTTTTTAATTTCTGCCAGATACGGCTTTCTTGCCCACGCCAGAGACGCTGGATATTATCGTGGTGGCGTACTAAAACCAAGCACGATAACATTGCTACAGGGAAAGTGAATTCAGGTTTGAACCACCAGACGTAGAAAGGAGCGACCAGTGCGCTGACAATGGCACCTAGTGAGGAATAACCGCTTAACAGCACAGTCAGCAGCCATGTACCAGAGACTAATCCCATTAGATCCCAGCCAATGGCAGCAATGGCACCAAAAGCGGTTGCTACGCCTTTTCCCCCCTTGAAATGGAAGAAGATGGGATAAATATGCCCCAAACAGGCAGCAATGGCGATAACACCTAAGTAAAATGGCGGAATACTGAGTTTGTATGCCAGCCAAACCGGAATAAGCCCTTTGAGGACATCACAAATCAGTACTGCCAATGCAGCCCATTTACCACCAATGCGCAGTACATTTGTTGCTCCAGGGTTACCGGAACCATGTTGACGGGGGTCGGGAAGCCTTGCCAAACGGCATATCAATATCGCGCTGGATATAGAGCCACATAAGTACGCGAAGATGATCATGCCAAGCGCGATTGCACTCATAAGATATCTCCAATGAATAAGAGTCGTTTTATTAAGTCTAACAAGGGATAATACGCACATTTCGCCGGAAGTGGTATCTGGCGGACAGAAAAACGGGGAAAAGGTAGTGATGGATATCGTATTTATTGACGAATTAACGGTGATTACCACTATTGGTGTTTATGATTGGGAACAAACGATTAAACAGAAATTAGTGTTCGATATCGAAATGGGATGGGATAACAAACGCGCTTCTTCCAGCGATAATGTCGAACACTGTCTGGATTATGCCAGGGTCAGCAAAGCCATAATTCATCATGTGGAAAGCCAGCGTTTTGCGTTGGTCGAACGGGTAGCTGAAGAAGTGGCAAATATTTTGCTGAATCAATTTCATTCACCTTGGGTGAAGATCAAAGTGAGTAAACCGGGTGCTGTCGCACAGGCAAAAAGTGTTGGTGTGGTGATTGAGCGGAGTGCAGGTTAACTGATAAATCCTTCCGATGATGATATCAAAAAGCGTCCCAACGTTATGGCTGTTTTGGGACGCGTGTATTTGGCGCCAGAAATTAATTTACCGACCGCTGTTTCCAGTTTGTGATGGCAATATGTCGCTGACGTTCTAACTCTGTGCGTATTTCCGCGCCCTGAAACCCACGGGCAATGACTTCTTGAACGTTTACCTGACTGGCAATCGTAAACACTTCGCGCAAATAATTTCCTTGCAGATAAGCCGAGATTTCTGGAGCTGTGTATCCACGGTTGTCTGCTTCACTGCAAATAATTAATTGCTCGATTCGTTGTGGTTTACGCCAAGCATCAATGGCATTAAACAAGATCAGTAGCTCTTCCGGCAAAAGTTGTTCTGCGGTATGAACCCAATGGTGATATTGGGTCACAATCACGGCTAAGTCGCGTGCTGAGTTAGGAATGCGCAGTCGTTCGCACATTTGTTTTACCTGAGTGATTCCAATATGGCTACATAGTGCGGCGAAACGAATGTCGATCTCTTTGCTCAAGTAAGTGGACATTTGTAAGACGTGCAATGAGTGTAGCCCAGCATCAGGTTGATCTTTATCGTGCGTTTTTTCCCGTACAGGAACGGTAAACAAATTATCGATTTCTGGAAAAAGCACTGTCAGCGCACCACAATCACGCAGAACTTGAAAATAGACTTGTGGTGATTGTGATGTGAGGGCTTTTTCTGTTTCCCGCCAAACTCGTTCAGGGGTCAATGCTGACAATTCACCACTCGCTACCATTTCTATGATGAGCGATTGCGTTTCCGGTGCGATTGAAAATCTTAAATGGGCAAAGCGGGCGGTAAAACGAGCCAAACGCAGAACACGCAGGGGATCTTCTGAAAATGCGGCTGAGACATGGCGCAAGGTACGATTTTTGAGATCATTGATGCCATGACAGGGATCGATAATTTCGCCTTCTGGCGTTTGTGCAATGGCGTTAATCGTTAGATCACGACGCAGCAGATCTTCTTCTAAAGTCACATCGGGAGCCGCGTAACAGGTAAAGCCGGTATATCCCTGCCCTGATTTTCTTTCTGTGCGTGCAAGGGCGTATTCTTCATGGGTTTTAGGATGCAGGAAAACGGGGAAATCTTTCCCGACTTGTTGATATCCTTGTGACAGGAGTTTCTCTGGATTGCCACCAACAACAACCCAGTCCCTTTCAGTCACGGGCAGCCCCAATAATTGATCGCGAACTGCACCGCCAACCAAATAGATTTTCACTCTTCTTTCCTTAAAATCAGCCTTAAATCAGCTCATCCAGCGATCTTTATTTTTACGGCGTGGGATCATATGTGGCAGGATAAGTCCCAGGAGTAGGCCAATTCCCGCAACACCACCACCATACATAAACCACTGTAAAATAATTTCTCTTTGCTTATCATCCAGTTGCAAGTTAGCAACTTCTACCTTTTTCTCAGCTACTGTCAATTTGCTCTGGAGTTGAGCATTCTCTTTTTTCAGGTCATTGATGATCTTATCGCTGGTAGCCACTTTGTTTTGCAACTCTGCGGTACGTTTATCCCACGTATCATCAATATTCTCCAGATTGTCAGTCAGCGTTTTGATCTTCTGTTCCATAGCAGGAATGCGTTCACGCAGGCTTGGAATATTGCTGAGTTCATTTGATAGTATCCAACTTGTGCGTCCTTTACGGTCTTTTATCTGTATGAATCCACCCTCTGATTTTGGGCTGATCAAGGTGACTTCCTCACCCGCATCCAGTGAGCCGATGATACGGTTCTGAATGCTTGGCCCGCTACGAATATAAGCTGACAGCTCATCAGAAACATAACGTTTTTCTTCAGCGTGTATGGATAATGGGAGCGTAAAACCCAGTAACAGGATAAATAATCGATGTAGTTTTTGCATTCTGTGTTCAACTGTTTTTGTGTATGGGCTAATTGTGATTCAAACTACTCAAAGGATAGTAAAGAGTTAAGTTTGTGGGTGCAATCAGTAAACCAGAATGAGAACTTTCTCAACTGGCCGAATACAGACCTTGTTAGGGTTTTTTTGGCGAAGTAAGTATGATGATTGTTGAGATAACGCTCTATTGTGGCTTATTTGCACTTTTTATAAAACAAAATATGTTACGAAATAAAGTATGTTACGAAACAATGTGTGAACAGGGTTAAGAAAAAATTCTGTTATGTGACCTGAGGAATAAAAAATATGAGTTCTAGTTCTGTAGAAATAGAGTTGAAACTGTCTGCTAAGCCTGATGTGATAGCCGCAGTTCGCCAGCAATTATTTCAGTTTCCTCATCACTATACTTCACCACAGCACCTGACTAATATTTATTTTGAGACGCCGGATAACCAATTGCGGCGTTGGGATATGGGACTGCGCATCCGTGGTTTTGACGGGCAATATGAGATGACGATTAAAACCGCAGGTAAAGTGATTGGTGGATTGCATCGGCGCCCTGAATTTAATATCCCATTGCACCACCCTGAATTAGACTTAGCTCAATTTCCTGCCCATATCTGGCCTGAAAACATCAATCTTACGCACCTACAGGCGCAATTGGCCGCATTATTCAGTACCGATTTTACTCGTGAAAAATGGCTTGTAGCCTACGGACAAAGTGAAATTGAAGTGGTGCTGGATCAGGGAGCTATCTTCTGTGGAAATCAGCCTACAGGAACGCAGACGTTACCCATTTGTGAGTTTGAGCTGGAGCTAATAAGCGGGAATGTCACCGATATTTTGTCATTGGCAGATAAATTAGCATCCCAGAATGGCTTGCGTTTGGCGGATAAAAGTAAAGCGGCCCGGGGATATGCGCTTGTGCATGGCCTGTCGCATAAAGCATTGCCAAGTGTGCCTGATGAACCGGAATGGCAGCAACCATTGTCTGCGATCCTCTCTGAAATTCTGGTGCAATGGCAAGAGCAGGAAGAAGGATGGCTGGCGGGCCTGGCAGGAGGTAAAGTGGGACTGGAACAGGTTTTTCAATGGGTACAGCTGTTGACTGAAAAGCGGCCTGAGAGTTTACCCGAACTTGGCCTGTTACCTGAGTTATTATCTGAATTAAAACAGGCGTTGACGGCGGCCAGCGCAGATGCTGAAACAGTATGTTACAACACTTCATGGCTGCAATGTAAGCTGGCGTTAACGCAGTGTTTGATGGCTCAACCTCAGTAAGTTCTTTCTGTTACGCTACTAAATGGTAATATGTGGTAATTAAGGAAAACCCAGTTATGTTGCCTCTCTCACCACCTTTAGCTCAACAATTGCAGCATATTGTTGCAAATATCCAACCACTGGAAGGAACGGCAATATCCTTTACGCTGGATGAAAAAGCCTTACTGTCATTGAGTGATTTTGTAGCAGAAAATTTACTGTCACATCCTGAATGGTTGGATGATATCCGTCAAAATCCTCCCCAGCCGGAGGAGTGGCAGCATTATTTTCCTTGGCTGGCTCAAACGTTATGTACGGTAAATGATGAAAATGGTTTGATGCGAGTTTTGCGTCTGTTTCGTCACCGAATATTGGTGAGGATTACATGGTTGCAGGTATTGCGACACAGTACGACAGAACAGACATTGCAGCAGTTGAGTATGCTGGCTGAAACCTTGATCCTGGCGGCTCGTGACTGGCTTTACCCGCGTTGCTGCCAGGATTGGGGAACGCCCACCAATAATGAAGGTATGGCCCAATCTTTGTTGATTCTGGGGATGGGAAAATTGGGCGGAGGGGAACTCAATTTTTCCTCTGATATCGATCTTATTTTTGCTTATCCAGAAAATGGCGTAACACAAGGCGGACGTCGGGAAATGGATAATGCCCAGTTTTTTACCCGCTTGGGGCAAAAGTTGATCAAAGTACTGGATCAACAAACTGTAGATGGATTTGTCTACCGTGTTGATATGAGATTGCGCCCGTTCGGCGATAGCGGGCCGTTAGTCTTCAGTTTTTCAGCATTGGAAGACTACTATCAGGAACAGGGGCGGGATTGGGAGCGCTATGCACTGGTGAAAGCGCGCATACTGGGGCATGACGAGCAGGAATATTGTCAAGAACTACGCCAGATGTTGCGACCGTTTGTTTTCCGCCGCTATATCGATTTCAGTGTGATTCAATCCCTGCGCAATATGAAAGGCATGATTGAGCGGGAAGTCCGTCGCCGTGGGTTAAAAGATAATATTAAACTGGGTGCAGGTGGGATACGTGAAATTGAGTTTATCGCGCAAGTCTTTCAGCTTATTCGTGGGGGAAGAGAGCCAAGCCTGCAATCCTGCTCATTGCTGCTGACATTAAAAGCGATTGAAGATTTGTCTTTATTGCCGCCGGAACAGGTGAAGCAGCTTGAAGAGAGTTACTTATTCTTGCGCCGGCTTGAAAACCTATTGCAATCGATTCATGACCAACAAACGCAAACTTTACCGAAGAGTGAATTAGATCGTGCTCGCTTGTCTTGGGGGATGGGTTTTGCCGATTGGAGTGAATTGATGGCCGAAACCGAATGCAAGATGAAGGCGGTGCGGAAGATTTTCCAGCAACTGATTGGCGATGAAACTGATGAAAATGGTGAGGAAGCCAGCTATGTGCCCTTTAAGAGCTTATGGCAGGAAGTCCTGAATATAGATGAACTCATGTCATTGGTTTCCCATCTTTCTGAGACAGAAGCCCAGAAGATGCTTGATGTAATTTCGATTTTCCGCCGGGACTTCAGTAAACGCACTATTGGCCCACGAGGGAGGGATGTGCTTGACCAATTGATGCCGCGCCTGTTGGCTAAAATTGGGGAGCGGAAAGATGCCAACACAGTTTTGGAAAGGGTTATCCCCTTATTGCTCAGTATTGTCAGTCGAACAACTTATCTGGAACTGCTGCTGGAATCAGAGCAGGTCATGATTCATGTTATCCGCTTATGCGCTGCTTCCCCGATGATTGCCAGTCAGCTTACTCATCATCCGCTTTTATTGGATGAACTACTCGATCCAAAATCACTGTATCAACCATTACCGATGGAAGCTTATCGTGATGAGCTTTATCAATATCTGCTGCGTATTCCTGAGGATGATGAGGAACAATTGCTGGAGGCGTTGCGTCAATTCAAACAATCTCAATTATTGCGGATTGCAGCAGAAGACATTGTAGGGGCTCTGCCAGTGATGAAAGTGAGTGATCACCTGACTTATCTGGCTGAATCCATTATTGGTGCTGTTGTGCAGCAAGCGTGGAATCAGATGGTAAAACGCTACGGTGCCCCAGCTCACTTGTCGCAACGTCAGGGATTGGGTTTTGCCATTATCGGGTATGGAAAATTGGGGGGTTGGGAACTAGGTTATAGTTCTGATTTAGACCTCGTATTTTTGCTGGATTGTCCAATGGGCGTGGTGACGAATGGCGCTCGTTCCATTGATGCCCGCCAATTTTATTTACGCCTTGCCCAACGCATCATTCACTTATTCAGTACCCGAACGGCGTCGGGGATATTGTATGACGTTGATGCCCGCCTGCGGCCATCCGGTGAGTCTGGGATGCTGGTCAGTACTCTTGAAGCCTTTGACGATTACCAGAAAAATGAAGCATGGACTTGGGAACACCAAGCGTTGATTCGGGCACGTATGGTGTTTGGTGATGAGAAGATGCGTAATGATTTTGAACGCATTCGCCGGGAAACATTATGTCTTCCTCGCGATCCTGATCTTCTGCGACAGCAAGTACGTGAGATGCGAGAGAAAATGCACCGACATTTGGGCAGCCATCAATCTGATCAGTTTGACATTAAAGCTGATCCGGGAGGGATAACGGATATTGAATTTATTGCTCAGTATCAGGTTCTGCGCTATGCCGCCGAAAATGCCAGTCTGACACGCTGGTCTGATAATGTGCGCATATTCGAATTGATGGCGAACCATAATATTATGGAGGATCAGGAAGCGATGGCTTTGATGCAGGCTTATATTACCATGCGTGATGAACTGCATCATCTTGCTTTGCAGGCGCTACCCAGCCGCGTTTCAGACGTTCATTTCAGCCAACAGCAGGCATTGGTCTGCAATAGCTGGCAAAAATGGCTTGGGAATGATCTTGGTTGATCATCGCCGAAATCAGCTCTTTTCCTGATGGGTATTGCTGGCATGTAGTCTGGTTATGGTAATATCCACAACAGTTTATTTTGATATTTGGAGCATGGGATGAAAGTAACACTCCCTGATTTTTATCGTGCAGGTGTTTTGGTTGTTGGCGATGTTATGTTAGACCGTTATTGGTATGGCCCAACCAGCCGTATTTCACCGGAAGCTCCCGTTCCCGTGGTTAAGGTAGAAAATATTGAAGAACGCCCGGGTGGAGCGGCTAACGTTGCCATGAATATTGCATCATTGGGCGCGAATTCGCGTTTGATCGGTTTAACGGGCATTGATGATGCAGCACGTGCATTGAATGAAAAACTCAGCAGTGTGAAAGTCCAATGTGATTTTGTTCCTGTTCCAACTCATCCAACCATCACCAAACTACGTGTATTATCGCGTAATCAGCAATTGCTCCGTCTGGATTTTGAAGAAGGTTTCCAGAATGTGGATGCACAGCCGATGCTGGAGAAAATTCAGCAATCCTTGCCGCATATTGGGGCGTTGGTGCTGTCAGATTATGCCAAAGGCGCACTGAATCAGGTTCAGGCAATGATTAAGCTGGCCAATGAAGCTAATGTTCCTGTCCTGATCGATCCAAAAGGCAGCGATTTTGAACGCTATCGTGGCGCAACGCTGCTCACGCCAAATATGTCAGAATTTGAAGCTGTTGTAGGACACTGCAAAGGTGATGATGATGTGGTGCAAAAGGGTATGCAACTGGTAAAGGATTTGGGGCTGAAAGCGCTGTTGATCACACGTTCTGAACGCGGCATGAGTTTACTGCGTATCGGGCAGCCTCCTTTGCATTTACCGACTCAGGCACAGGAAGTGTTTGACGTTACTGGGGCGGGAGATACTGTCATTGGCGTATTGGCCACGGCCCTGGCTGCCGGAAAACCACTGAACGAAGCTTGTTATCTTGCAAATGCTGCTGCGGGGGTGGTGGTTGGCAAACTGGGAACTTCTACTGTTTCGCCTGTGGAACTGGAAAATGCAGTGCGTGGGCGTGCAGAAACCGGATTTGGCATGATGAGTGAATCCCAGCTGAAAGAAGCTGTCGGACAGGCTCGTCAGCGTGGTGAACGTATCGTCATGACCAATGGCTGTTTTGACATCCTTCATGCCGGACATGTTTCTTATCTCTCGAATGCGCGTAAATTGGGCGATCGCCTGATCGTTGCCGTCAATAGTGATGCTTCCACCAAACGGCTGAAAGGAGAAACCCGGCCTGTAAATCCACTGGAACAGCGTATGATCGTGTTATCAGCATTGGAGTCTGTGGATTGGGTGGTGGAGTTTGAAGAAGATACACCCCAGCGCCTAATTGCAGGCATTCTGCCGGATATTTTAGTCAAAGGCGGAGATTACAAGGCAGAAGAGATTGCCGGTAGTGAAGAGGTTTGGGCTGCTGGTGGAGAAGTGAAGGTATTGAACTTCGAGGATGGTATTTCAACAACCAATATCATCAAAACGATTAAGAGCCAGTAAGTTTATCGTTGTGATGCCGTTATGTTTTTTTAGGCATAACGGCATATCCCTTTCGCCTTTCAAGGTTCCTTTTTGTTGGTGATTTAGCCAATTTTCATCTCTATTCATCCAACTTCGGTAACCCTATTTAAAACAAAGGGGGCTTAAGCGCTTGATAAAATGAGCCGCTTAAGCCCCTTTGGCGGGGAGCTGGTATTTCCCCTCATACAATTATTCCAATTATTCAGCCTGCTCAGTTTTTTTCTCTGTCCCTTCAAGACGGGCTTCCAACTCATTCAAACGCTGTTCCATTGCGACCAATTTTTCACGGGTGCGCAGCAGGACTTGAGTCTGGACATCAAATTCTTCCCGATTGACGAGATCCAATTTGCTTAACTGAGATTGCAGAACGGTACGCAATTTTTTTTCTACGTCATCCCCAAATTCTTTAATGCCTTTCGGCATAGAATTATGGATCTGGCGGGCAACTTGTTCAATTTTCTTTGGGTCGAGCATGATGGGCATCCTTTTACGAAATACTTGTGCTTATGAAATACTAGTGTTGGCGTATTTTAGTACCTGATGGCGAAAGCATAAATGATTGCGAGTCAGGTTTCATATTTGATTTTTGTAGATTGCTCCCCCAAGTCATTAGCGCTATAGTGAAAACGTTTATCTCAGGGCAGGGTGAAAGTCCCTACCGGCGGTAACATAAAATGATCGAATGATTATTTTATGAAGCCCGCGAGCGCTCTGTTTGTTGTTATCCCTAATTTTGGATTTTTTGAAATTCAATAGAGGATATACCCAATGGATTTCAAGATGTAGCTAGGCGGCAAGGGAATGACAAATTCGTCGGGAGCGAATTTGCCCAGCCAAAGGCTGGCCTCCGGTGAAAGGCAGGAGCCTTTCATTAATCCCCAAGAGCATAGTTAACTATGTGACTGGGGTGAGTGAACGTAGCCAACAACGCTGCGACTTGAAAGACGACGGAGATATGGCAGAGGTCAGCAGATCCAGTGTGATTCTGGAGCCGACGGTGATAGTCCGGATGGGAGAGAATAACAGCATCAATCGAGTGCCTGCGCTCGTCTGTTGTTTTTATTGCTGTAGTATTGAGCAATACGAACTCCTCAAAATTGCCCTGATTCTGGTAATCCATACATTTAAAAGAGGTTTCTTTACCATGAATCAGACGCTACTTTCCTCATATGGTACGCCATTTGAACGTGTTGAACGCGCACTTATTGCTTTACGTGTGGGTCAAGGCGTGATGGTGCTGGACGATGAAAATCGTGAAAATGAAGGTGACATGGTTTTTGCCGCCGAAACGATGACGGTGGAACAAATGGCACTCACCATTCGTCATGGCAGTGGAATTGTCTGTCTTTGCTTGACTGAAGAACGTCGCCAGCAGTTGGAATTGCCTATGATGGTAGAAAACAACTCCAGCCAGTATCAAACTGCTTTTACCGTGACTATTGAAGCTGCACAAGGCGTAACAACCGGCGTGTCGGCAGCAGATCGTATCACGACAATTCAAGCTGCTATTGCAGAGGATGCTCAGCCAAGCGATTTGAACCGCCCTGGGCACGTTTTTCCTTTGCGCGCGCAATCTGGAGGGGTTCTGATCCGCCGTGGTCATACTGAAGCAACCATTGATTTAGTGACAATGGCTGGCTTCAAGCCTGCGGGAGTGCTGTGTGAACTGACAAAGGATGATGGCTCAATGGCTCGTGCACCTGAAGTGATTGAATTCGCCAAACAGCATAATATGCCGATAGTCACCATTGAAGATTTGGTGAGTTACCGTCTAAAAATAGCAAAGGCAGCTAGCTGATAACTTACTCAGTTAAGTTATCTAAAAGTAAATGTTGAAATTATTTCTAAATGGTACTGTTTTCTTGGCATTGGACAGAAAACAGATTGAGGAAGAATATATCGGTTATACTCATCAGGCTTCAGGCTATTGTATCGCTATATTGGCACGATAACCCGGAAGGTGAGGGAAATATATCGCATGTACGTATGAGAGGCTACAGCCCACACCCTGTGGCCTTTCAGTATTTTTGAAACACTCCATCATTTTTGATTGGCTATATTCAGGGAAGAAAAGTCTTAATCTTGTCATAGCGTTTTTATCACAATTCACAATTCACTATCTTATACCCAATAGATTTCAAGATGCCGCCAACAGAGCCGTAACTTGAAAGACGGGTTAACTGTTTAATTTGCTGTAAGGGGCGAAAATGAGTCTCCTGAGAATGCCTGCTTTATTCGTTGGTCATGGCAGTCCAATGAACGCCATTGAAGATAACTGTTACTCACGTGCCTGGTTTGAACTGGGGAATAAATTGCCCAGACCAAGGGCAATTCTTGTGGTTTCTGCGCACTGGTACACACAGGGTACTGCTGTGACTGCGATGGCTCAGCCCAGAACTATCCACGATTTTGGTAACTTTCCCAGAGAATTGCATGAAAAACAGTATCCGGCCAAAGGATACCCTGAGCTGGCGGTGCTGGTGCAGGATATCCTTGAACCAATTAAGGTCGAGACTGATTTCGAACATTGGGGACTGGATCATGGATCTTGGGGTATTTTGGCGAAAATGTATCCCGATGCAGATATTCCGGTTATCCAGCTGAGTATAGATCGCAATCAACCCGCTTCTTTTCACTATGAAATTGGCAAGAAATTGACTTTACTGCGGGATGAAGGCGTTTTAATCCTGGGGAGTGGGAATGTCGTACATAACCTGCCAGCCGAAGAAATCGGAGCAAAACCGTTTCCATGGGCGCTTTCTTTTGAGCAGTTTGTGCGTGAAAGCTTGACCAGCCGTGAAGAGCCTCATCCGCTGTTTACGGCGTTGGATAGGGAAGATGGCCTATTATCCAATCCAACACCGGAGCATTTCCTGCCGTTGCTATATGTGATAGGAACATGGGACAAAGAAGAGCCGGTTTCAACTCCGGTGGAGGGCATTGAAGACGGCTCTTTGAGTATGCTGTCGATTCAGATTGGGTAACGGTATCAATCCAGAATAATATGTGGGTAGAAACGTGACAGATCTTGAGTAATTAACTCACGATCTTCACGGATACAGATACCCGCTGATTGATCATCCACCAGCCAGCTACCGATCAACGCATAGTTATCACCAAATTTTGGTAATGTGTGGAACTGTTGCACGATCATGCCTTCTTCCCCGTAAGGGCCATCGGCACTGGCGACTTCTTTGCCATTTTCAATGATGCGAATGTTGGCACCTTCGCGGGAGAATAGCGGTTTAATAACATAGCTATCCATATCAGAAGGACGTTCATCCGCGAAATACGCTGGCAGCAGGTTCGGGTGATTCGGAAACATTTTCCACAGCATTGGCAGTAGTGCTTTGTTGGAGATAATGCTCTTCCATGCTGGCTCCAGCCAGCGGACACCTGCATCGGCCAGCTTGGTAGAGAACATCTCGCGCAGCATAAATTCCCATGGATACAGCTTAAACAGGTTGCCGATCACTTGATCCTGCAAGTCAGTAAACTGCCCTTTTTCACCCAGCCCGATATCCTCAATAAACAGGAATTCGGTTGGAATACCCGCTTCCGCTGCGCAATCCTGCAAATATTGGATTGTGCCACGATCTTCTTCAGTATCCTGGCAACAGGCCATGTGTAGCAGGCCAAAGCCATGTTTTTCACGTAACTGAATAAAACGGTCAATCAGCTTTTCTTGCAGGCTGTTGAACTGATCGGCATTTGACGGCAGATTGCCCGCATTGATTTGGTCTTCCAGCCAGATCCACTGAAAGAAGGCCGATTCATACAATGATGTTGGTGTATCGGCGTTGTTTTCCAGCAACTTGGGTGGATTTTTGCCATCATAGGCCAGATCCAGACGGGAATAGAGCGAAGGCTGGCTGGTTACCCATGAAGAGCGGACAAACTCCCAGCAGTGTTTCGGGATCTGGAATTTTGTCAGCAGCTCTTCACTATCGACCACTTTTTCCACGACCTGCAAACACATTTGGTGCAGCTCTGCCGTTGCGTCTTCAATTTCTTCAATCTGGTTCAGCGTGAACTGGTAATAAGCCTCTTCACTCCAGTATGGCTGATCATACATAGTGTGGAAATTGAAGCCATATTCTGCCGCTTTTTCGCGCCAATCCGGGCGCTCGGTAATTCCAATGCGTTTCATACTTAATTAACCACCCATAGAACGGGAAGAACTGGAACTTGAGTTCGCAGACGAACGCTGCATAGTCGATTGCTTCGCTACCGATTCACCGAACCCGCCGCGGGTAATGGTGGAGGTGGTGGCTGGTTTCGGTGCCATTGCGGTTTTCGGCACAGTCATGCTGCGACCACCGGCAGTGGCAGGGCCATAGCTTTTACCCGTTGCATCAACAAACTTACCATTGGCTGGGCTGGCGGCTGATTTTGATGTGAACAGTGGCTGAGATGGCGCAGAGCTGCCGCCCATCAAACGTCCCATCATATAGCCTGCCATCAAGGGCATCCAGAAACTGCCGCTGCTGTTCTGTTGTGCCTGAGCCTCACCGACTCCAGCCTGAGCGGGGGCTTGGGTACATTGCTGTTCACCGAATTCAGCCACACACTCTTCGCGGGTTGCATATTTCGGTGCGGTTTTCTCTGCTTCTTTCAGAGCATTGTTGTAAGCGAGTGTGCATTGTTCGCTTTGAGAAGGATTCGCCTGAGAACACTCATCGGCATTGGTATAGAGTGAGACCGTTTCATCGTTCTGTTCACAGGCAGACAGCATAAAAACAGCACCGACAGCCAGTGCAACTGGTGTCAGGCGATAGCTTCGCCACGTTTTGCGGAAAGAATCCCGATTTATCTCTTTTGTCCGTTTCCTGGGTATGAAAGAAATAATAGTCATAGGGGGCATCCATCTTGAGGGTAACTAATTAAGAGCATATCCCATTTATGGTGCCCAATGGGAATGGCTCTCAGAGATAGGCTTAAAAAACAGCCCACACAATCGGATTGGCGGGCTGTTTTCTTTATTAGTATAGCGTTTTTAATATAACTTTTTTTAATCGTAAACGATAGTACATTAAATCAGCGAACTGATGGTGTTTCCATCTCTTTGATAATACTGCTGGCAGCAGTTGAGACTTGCGCGCCCAGCATTTTGTTCAATGTGACCAAATCGTTTTCATTCAAGGCGCCACGAGCCAGTTGGATACTTAATTGTGAAATCAGATAGTCGTAGCGAGCTTTAGATAAGTTTTGCTTAGCTTGAAACAGCTTGGTTGTAGCTTCCAGCACATCAACGATAGTGCGGGTTCCGACCTGATAACCTGCTTCCATTGAATCCAGTGAGCTTTGTGCAGAAAGTACGGCCTGTTTGTTGGCCTTAACACTACTGATGGCAGCAGAGATATTATTAGAAGAAGAATGAACTTCTTGTATCACCTTGCGGTAGGTGCTTTCCAATTCCTGGCTGGTACTGACGAAATTATATTTTGCTTGCTCCACTTGGGAATAGGTGGCACCACCATTAAACAGAGGCAGATTTAAAGATAATGAAACGGAATTATTTCCGGTATAGTTATCTCTGCGTTCTTTTCCGCGTGTATGGTTATTCTCAATTCCCCTATTTGCTTTCAAATCAATAGTTGGCATATAGCCGGTTTGTGATTCTTTGATTTGTTCGCGGCTTAGATCCTGCTTTAAACGTGCTGATAACAGGTTTAGATTGCGAGTTTCTGCTTCTTTCAGGACAACATTAGCGGGTTCAGGTTTTTGGGTTTTGAACTGGTCAATATTCAATGAGGCCAGCTGTGGGTAGTAAATTCCTGTGACTGTGCGTAGTTCTTCCAGTGCATTTTCTAGCGCGTTCCGATTGGAAACTTCTTGCGCCAGAATAGAATCATATTGAGCACGGGCATTTTGCACATCAGTAATGGCAACCAAGCCCACATTGAAGCGTTGGGTAGTTTGATCCAACTGGCGGTACAGTGAAGCTTTCTGGGCTTCGCTGTAGGTCAATGCATCAATTTTATTCAGAACATCAAAATATTTTTGGGCAGTATCCAGAATCAATTTTTGTTGTGCTGCCTGATAGCTGATATCTGCAATACCGGCATTTTTCTCCGATTGGCTCAGCTTATTCCATTTTGCCATATCGAAGATGGTCTGGGTGAGTTGCAGACCAGCATTTGTGCCGTGAGATTCTGAATTTCTGCTGCTGCGAAAGCCTTTGCTATAACTAACACCCGCACTTAGACCCAATTGAGGCAGCAACGAACTGCGGGCTTCATTAATTCTTTCAACCACCGAATTGCGGTCAGCTTGTGCCTTAAGCAGTTCGGGATTTGTTTCTTTCGCTTGCTGATAAATCTGTAGCAGATCCGCTGCATGGCTTGAAGTACTAAAACCTACCAGATTCATAGCAATAAAAAGAGAGAGCAATTTTTTCATTTGCGTTCCTTGTTGTGCAGCTATTTTGCTTAAGTTGCCTCTGCATAAAACCAATAGCACAGATTCTAGCAGAGAATGCCAGCAGGGTAGGGTGGCTGTTTGTGCCATATTGCCTCATTTTTCATCTTGTTTGTATCATTGAAATGAATTTATTTAGATCAATCGAGCAAAATACATTTTAATAATAGGAAATTTTAAAAATAATCAGGGGGTTTTATGAACGAAAATTTTTCCTCTATATACAATTTTACGAAACAAGATGTAGAAGTGATTTCCCGAAAAACACTTTATCGTGGTTTTTTCAAAATGACGGAGTATCAGTTCAGGCATCGCCTGTTTCGGGGCGGCTGGAGTGAAACAGTTCGGCGCGAGGTTTTTGAGCGGGGTCATGCCGCTGTTCTGCTGCCTTATGATCCGGTGCGCGATGAAGTAGTTTTGATTGAACAAATCCGCATTCCCGCGATTGAAACCAGTGATACACCATGGTTGTTGGAAGTCATTGCCGGCATGATTGAAGAGGGTGAAAGCGCTGAACAGGTAGTTCGCCGTGAAGCAGGGGAAGAGGCAGGCATTGAAGTTAAGCGCTGCCAGACGGCATTGAGTTATCTTTCCAGCCCCGGCGGTACAACAGAACGCATGAATATTTTTGTCGGCGAAGTTGATGCTTCCACCGCATCAGGAGTTCATGGTCTGGAAGGTGAACATGAAGATATCCGCGTTCTTGTGGTCAGCCGTGAACAGGCTTATCAATGGGTGGAAGAGGGAGTTATCGATAATGCGGCTTCGGTTATTGCAATACAGTGGCTGGCATTGCACCATGAAAAACTTAGGAAAGCGTGGCTGGGTAATGATTCTTAATTTACTCTGGAAAACGGGAAGTGTGCCCCAGTCAGCAGATCTTTTGCATGAAGACACGTTAAAATAACCCTTATGATCGACAGGAAAAGGAAACCTTTTGGAAAGCCTGCTTGAAGTACCTGTGGCAAAAGGCGCCACAACCAGAATACTGCAAATTACTGATACGCACCTTTTCGCCAATAAAGGTGACTCACTGCTGGGTGTCAATACCTACAACAGTTATCATGCTGTACTGGATATGATCCTTGAGCAGTATCTCGATATTGATTTGATTGTTGCCACGGGAGATTTGGTACAAGATCAAACCATCAGTGCCTATCAGCATTTTGCTGAGGGAATTGCCCGTTTGTCTGCTCCTTGTGTGTGGTTACCCGGTAATCACGATTATCAACCCGCAATGGTCGATACGTTGGCAGCCGCAGGGATTTCTCCTTCCAAGCAGATATTTATCGGGCAGCACTGGCAGTTAATTATGCTGGACAGTCAGGTACAGGGTGTTCCTCATGGTGAATTGACAGATTATCAGCTAGAGTGGATGAAAAAATGTCTGGATGAGCACAGTGATCGCCATGCGGTTGTTATGCTTCATCATCATCCTGTACCGTCTGGATGCACATGGTTAGATCAGCACAGCTTGCGCAATGCCCCCGAATTATCTGAATTATTGAAAGGCCAGACACAGGTAAAAGCCATCTTGTGTGGGCACATTCATCAAGAAATTGATGATATGTGGAATGGCATTCGTGTTTTGGCAACACCATCAACCTGTGTGCAATTTAAGCCACATTGTACTAATTTTATGCTTGATACAGTGGCTCCGGGATGGCGTTATCTCGAATTGTCTGTGAATGGCAACCAAGACGTGGGGCTGCAAACACAGGTTCACAGGCTTAAGAGTAACGAGTTTTGCCCGGATTTAGATTCGGACGGGTATTAATGTCAACGTTACTTTATTTACATGGTTTCAATAGTTCGCCCAAATCAGCGAAAGCGAATGCGCTGAGAACTTGGTTGCACCAGCATCATCCTGAAATTGACATGCTGGTGCCGCAATTGCCCCCTTATCCTGAAGATGCGGCTATTTTGCTGGAAGAACTGGTAATGGGGCGTTCTGGTGAGAACATCGGGCTGGTTGGTTCCTCCCTTGGCGGTTATCTGTCTATTTGGCTTTCCCAGTGCTTTGGTCTGCCTGCTGTGATCGTCAACCCAGCAGTACGTCCATTTGACTTGCTTCAGAATTATCTTGGGGAAAACGTGAATCCCTATACCGAAGAGCGGTATACTCTTGAACAAAGCCACATACATGATCTCAAAGTGATGCACATCGATCCGCTGGTATCCCCTGATCTCATCTGGTTATTGCAGCAAACAGGGGATGAACTACTTGATTACCGTCAAGCCGTTGCTTACCTGACGCAATGCCGGCAGACGATTGAATCCGGTGGGAATCATTCTTTTGTGGGCTTCGAATGTTATTTCCCTCAAATCATCAACTTCTTGGGGCTGACCAGTGGCAATAGTAAAAAAATTGCCAAAAATAGGTAAGCGACTGGTATTATCAACAGTATATCAATACTGATTGGCCCTCTAATAACGAAGCAACCGACAGAATTACAACATGACTCAATCTAGTTACAACGCAGAGGCCATTGAAGTCCTCAGTGGCCTGGAGCCAGTTCGCCGTCGTCCCGGAATGTATACTGATACAGCCCGTCCGAACCATTTGGCACAGGAAGTGATCGATAATAGTGTGGACGAAGCTCTGGCTGGTCACGCGAAGCATATTGAAGTGATCCTTCACAGCGATCAGTCTCTGGAAGTGATAGATGATGGCCGTGGTATGCCGGTTGATATCCATCCTGAAGAAAAAGTTTCTGCTGTTGAATTGATTCTGACCCGCCTGCATGCGGGAGGAAAATTCTCCAATAAAAATTACCAATTTTCTGGTGGCTTGCATGGTGTTGGGATCTCTGTGGTCAACGCCCTGTCCAAACGTGTGGAAGTCACTGTTCGTCGTAACAGTCAGGTTCATCAAATTGCCTTTGAAAATGGCGAAAAAGTTCAAGAACTGGATGTCATTGGCAGCTGTGGTAAACGCAATACCGGAACAAGTGTCCATTTCTGGCCTGATGAAAGTTATTTCGATATTCCCCGTTTTTCTGTCACTCGCCTGACGCATTTGTTGAAAGCTAAGGCGGTATTGTGCCCGGGCGTTGAAATTGTCTTTAAGGACAAACTGAACGATACCGAGCAGAAATGGTGTTATGCCGATGGGCTGACAGATTATCTGCTGGAAGCCGTCAACGGGTTAGTAACGCTGCCACAATCCCCATTTGTCGGCACATTAAGCGGGGATACCGAAGCGGTTGACTGGGCATTGCTCTGGTTGCCTGAAGGTGGCGAATTACTGGCGGAAAGTTACGTTAACTTGATTCCGACAGTACAGGGCGGAACCCACGTCAATGGCTTGCGTCAGGGTTTGCTGGATGCCATGCGTGAATTCTGTGAATTCCGTAATTTGTTGCCGCGTGGTGTCAAACTTTCTGCCGATGATATCTGGGATCGCTGTGCTTACGTGTTATCCCTCAAAATGCAAGACCCACAATTTGCCGGACAGACTAAAGAGCGTCTCTCTTCACGCCAGTCAGCAGCCTTTGTTTCCGGCGTGGTGAAAGATGCATTCAGCCTGTGGCTGAACCAGCACACTCAGGATGCGGAACAACTTGCTGAGATGGCGATTGCCAGTGCCCAGCGCAGAATGCGTGCCGCGAAGAAAGTGGTACGTAAGAAGCTGACCAACGGCCCAGCATTGCCGGGTAAATTGGCAGACTGCACTGCGCAAGATCTCAATATCACTGAACTGTTTCTGGTGGAAGGGGATTCAGCGGGCGGTTCTGCAAAGCAAGCCCGCGACCGTGAATTTCAGGCGATCATGCCGCTGCGAGGGAAGATCCTGAATACATGGGAAGTCTCTTCCGATGAAGTTCTGGCTTCGCAGGAAGTGCATGATATTTCTGTTGCGATTGGTATCGATCCAGACAGTGACGATCTCAGCCAGCTTCGCTACGGTAAAGTCTGCATATTGGCGGATGCTGATTCCGATGGCTTGCATATTGCAACGTTGCTGTGTGCCCTGTTTGTCCGCCATTTTCCGACACTGGTAAAACGCGGGCATGTCTATATGGCAATGCCGCCACTGTATCGCATTGACCTCGGTAAAGAAGTGCATTATGCACTGGATGAAGGGGAAAAGAGCGCCATACTGGATCGCCTGAGCCGCAAGCGGGGTAAACCGAATGTCCAGCGCTTTAAAGGATTGGGTGAAATGAACCCGATACAGTTGCGCGAAACCACATTAGATCCCAACACTCGCCGTCTGGTGCAATTGACTATCGACGATGAGAATTATCAGGAAACCCTCTCAGTCATGGATATGCTTCTGGCGAAGAAACGCTCAGAAGATCGCCGTAATTGGCTGCAAGAGAAGGGTGATTCCATCGACATTGAAGTATAAGCACGGTAGTCAAGACAGATTCTGAGGAAATAATACATGAGTGAGATAACTCACGATGGTGTGGAGCGTCAACCGCTTCACACGTTCACTGAAAACGCCTATTTAAATTATTCCATGTACGTCATCATGGACAGGGCGCTGCCTTTTATCGGTGATGGTTTAAAACCGGTTCAGCGCCGTATTGTCTATGCGATGTCAGAATTGGGGCTTAGCAGTAGCGCCAAATTTAAAAAATCTGCCCGTACTGTGGGTGATGTACTGGGTAAATACCATCCGCACGGAGACGGGGCTTGTTATGAAGCCATGGTTTTGATGGCACAGCCTTTCTCATACCGTTACCCATTAGTAGATGGTCAGGGTAACTGGGGAGCGCCGGATGATCCGAAATCTTTTGCGGCAATGCGTTATACCGAATCCCGCCTGTCCAAATATTCCGAACTGCTGTTGAGCGAATTGGGACAAGGCACAGTGGACTGGGTACCTAATTTTGATGGTACATTGCAGGAGCCAAAAATGCTGCCTGCGCGCCTGCCGAATATTCTGCTGAATGGGACAACCGGCATTGCTGTTGGTATGGCGACTGACATTCCTCCGCATAACGCCCGCGAAGTGGCGAATGCACTGATTGCGATGCTGGAGAAGCCTGATCTATCGCTTGATGAAGCGATGGAGTACGTCAAAGGGCCGGATTATCCGACCGAAGCTGAGATCATCACGTCAAAAGAAGATATCCGCAAGATCTATAAAAATGGTCGCGGTTCTGTGCGTATGCGTGCGATATGGTCCAAAGAAGAGGGTAATGTTGTGATTACCGCTCTGCCCCACCAAGTCTCCGGTGCCAAGATCCTGGAGCAAATCGCCAGCCAGATGCGGGCGAAAAAGCTGCCGATGGTGGATGATCTGCGTGATGAATCCGATCACGAAAACCCAACACGTTTGGTGATTGTACCGCGTACCAACCGCGTGGATGTTGAACAAGTGATGAACCACCTGTTTGTGACCACAGATCTGGAAAAAAGCTATCGCGTTAACCTCAATATGATCGGGCTGGATAACCGCCCGGCGGTTAAAGGTCTGGTTGAGATCTTGAGTGAGTGGCTGGTTTACCGTCGTGAAACGGTGCGTAATCGCCTGAATTACCGTCTGGAAAAAGTGCTTAAACGCCTGCATATTTTGGACGGTTTGCTGGTGGCATATCTTAATATTGACGAAGTGATCCATATCATTCGCAATGAAGATGAGCCGAAGCAAGTGTTGACGCTGCGTTTTGGTTTAACCGAAACGCAGGCTGAAGCTGTACTGGAACTGAAATTGCGTCACTTGGCGAAACTGGAAGAAGTCAAAATTCGCGGTGAGCAGGGAGAACTGGCGAAAGAGCGTGACAAACTTCAGGCTATTCTGGGTTCTGAACGTAAGTTAAATACGTTGCTGAAAAAAGAGATTATCGCTGATGCGGAAAGTTATGGTGATATTCGCCGCTCTCCATTGAAGGAGCGCACGGAGGCGAAGGCCATGAGCGATCATGATATCTTGCCGTCTGAACCGATTACGGTTGTTATGTCCGAAATGGGCTGGGTGCGCAGTGCAAAAGGACATGAGATTGATCCGGCTGGCCTGAATTACAAAGCCGGTGACAATTTCCGCAGTGCGGCGCGTGGCAAGAGCAACCAGCCTGTCGTCTTCATTGATACAACAGGGCGGAGTTACTCCATCGATCCATTGGATTTACCCTCTGCCAGAGGGCAGGGTGAACCATTGACTGGCAAACTGGCATTGCCAGTCGGAGCATCGGTCGAGCATCTTTTGACAGCGACAGACGATCAGAAATTCTTGATGGCTTCAGATGCGGGTTATGGTTTTATTTGTACTTTCAGTGATCTGATAGCCAAAAACCGTGCGGGTAAGGCTTTGATTACTTTGCCTGAAAATGCCAAGGTGATGCAGCCTTTGCAGATCAACAGTGAGCAGGATGACATGCTGCTGGCGATTACCAAAATGGGTCGTATGTTGATGTTCCCAGTGGCTGATCTGCCTCAGCTTTCGAAGGGCAAGGGTAACAAAATTGTTTCCGTTCCGGCTGCGCAGGCTGCATCAGGGGAAGATATGCTGAGTTGGTTGCTGGTATTGTCTCCACAATCGTCAATTACCCTCTACTTCGGTAAGCGCAAGTTACAACTTCGTCCGGTAGATTTACAGAAATTCAGGGCTGAGAGAGGGCGTAAGGGAACCTCGCTGCCTCGTGGATTACAGCGTGTTGAACGTATCGTTGTGGAAATGCCCAAATAATAAGTTGAGCCAATAAATAACATACCCATAGGTTTCATGTTGCAGAGCAATCAATAAAGCCACAACTTGAAAAATGAAGGGATCAAATTATAACTGCGGGTCAGTGTAATCACTGGCCTGCTCTGCAAGAGGCAGCTATGCTAGCATTCATTCGTGGAATTATTGTTATTCTGTTTACTCTCTTTATCTGTATCTTCGGCAGTATTTACTGTTTATTCAGCCCGCGTAATCCCCGTCATGTTATGACCTTTGGTCATGCCTTTGGCAAATTGCACAAAATATTTGGTATCAAATTATTGAAGCGTATTCCGGCAGAAGTTCAGCAATACGGGCCTAGTATCTACATCGGCAATCATCAAAACAATTACGACATGATTACTATGTCGAATACAGTGCAGCCACGCACTGTCACCGTGGGCAAGAAAAGTCTCGTATTTATTCCCTTTTTTGGTCAGCTTTATTGGCTGACGGGCAATATTTTGATCAACAGAGAAAACAGGACAAAAGCACACGGTACTATTTCACAGGTTGTTAATCAGATAAAAAAACATCAAATTTCGGTCTGGATGTTCCCGGAAGGAACGCGCAGCCGTGGTCGCGGTTTGCTGCCATTTAAAACCGGAGCCTTTCATGCCGCTATTGCAGCAGGGGTACCTATCGTTCCTGTTTGTGTTTCTTCAACACACGGTAAAATAAAATTTAACCGTTGGAATAATGGCACCGTTATTGTCGAAATATTGCCTGCGGTTGATACCACAAAATACACTAAAGAGCAGGTTCGTGAACTGGCAGAACATTGTCGGCAAATGATGCAGGCGAAAATTGCTGAATTGGATAAAGAAGTCGAGGCACTTAATAAGCAAAGATAATTTAATGGCGATAAAATGACCTTGATCATCAAATATATCTTCCCTCATTTTGGGCGAATTCTAGCTATAAATTTAAGATAGTTTTAGAATTTCTTTCCTATTCGAGATATGATTGCGTTTAATAAATTACCGTTTTTATTAAACGCAATCGATAGAATAATAAATCCTGATAGCCACAATATCGGGGTATTCATCCCAGAAATTATTTGAATTATGCAGTAATTGCGTCGCGTTTGCGTTCGCATAAGCAATTATTGTTGATTGCTATTTTTGTCGTGGAGACTATTCCTGTCATGGAAACGATTCCTGCCGTGGAGAAAGTATGTCACTGAGTCGGCGCCAGTTTATTCAGGCATCTGGTTTGGCTATGTGTTTAGGGACACTCCCTTTTGCGGTTCGGGCCAACAAAAATCAACAAACGAAATTACCACTCCCTCCCTTACTGGAATCCCGGGGAGGACAACCTTTATTTTTAGCCATGCAAAAAGCCAGATGGTCGTTCAATGGTCAGAATAAAGTTCAGGTCTGGGGTATCAATGGACATTATTTAGGGCCAACTATTCGGGTTCGTCGGGGCGATAATATTAAACTGATATATAGCAATCGCCTGTCTGAAGATGTGTCAATGACAGTAGGCGGATTGCTGGTGCCCGGAACTTTGATGGGAGGCTCAACACGTGTGATATCACCAGGGGAAAGCTGGTCTCCGGTTATCCCAATCGATCAGCAGGCAGCGACCTGCTGGTATCACGCCAACACGCCGAATCGCATGGCACAACATGTTTATGCAGGGTTGGCAGGTATGTGGCTGGTGGAAGATGAAGACAGTCGCAAGTTGTCTTTGCCTACACATTATGGTGTCGATGATTTTCCGGTTATTTTGCAGGATAAACAATTAGATAATTTTGGCGTACCTCAATATAACCCTCCCGCCAACAAAGATTTTCTCGGTGATACTCTGGTTGTTAATGGTGTCGAAAATCCTTTTGTTGAAGTTGCCAGAGGTTGGGTCAGACTACGCTTACTGAATGCTTCTAATGCCCGACGCTATCAGTTGCAGCTCAGTGATGGGCGTCCATTCTATATGATTGGCACTGACCAAGGATTGCTGCCTGCGCCTGTAGCTGTGCAGGAGTTGCCACTCGCGCCTGGAGAACGTCGTGAGGTTCTGGTGGATATGTCGAAAGTCGAGAATGTGACCATTACAGCCGGAGAATCCGCAAGTGTAATCGATCGTCTGAAAGGGTTGTTTGAGGCTTCGACTAAACTAGTGTCAACCACAGTTTTGACGCTGAAAGCGAGCGGGCTGCTCCCTTTAGTGGCGGATCAATTACCAACTCAACTCGTGGTTGATAATCCACACATCAGCTCTTCTATCCGCAATCGTCAACTCGCGCTGGGAGATTATTCCCAGGGAATTAATGGTGTGTTGCTGAGTGATAACCGCATCGATATAACCAGCCAGCAAGGGGCATGGGAACGTTGGGTAATTACAACAACCGTCCCTCAGCCTTTTCATATTGAAGGGGTAAGGTTTAAAGTCATTAGCCTGAATGGCAATCGCCCCGAACCACAGGATTATGGCTGGAAAGATACGGTTTGGATTGATGGGCGAGCTGAATTACTGGTGAATATGATGAAGCCGTCTTATGAGCATTTCCCTTTTATGTACTACAGTCAGAGATTGGAAATGGCAGATTATGGGGTTGCGGGACAGTTGGTTGTCAATCCTCCTGACTTCTAATCGATAATTTCTTAGCTGTTTTGAATACTATTTGCGTCAGAATGACGGGTTAAACAATGGACTATTTAACAATTCGTGTGCAAACAAACTATTTACTCTGAATAAATTGCTAATCTTATCGACGGAGACTGACCCTTTCCGTATAGTGTCCCAAATTTTCATACTACTTGCCTGTAAGGTGATTTAATGAATATCAGCTTGATTGCTGCGATGGCTATGGATCGAGTTATTGGTATGGAAAACGCCATGCCATGGACTCTTCCGGGTGATTTAGCCTGGTTTAAACGCAATACGCTCGGAAAGCCAGTTGTGATGGGGCGGGTTACATATGAATCGATCGGCCGTCCTTTACCGGGACGCCTGAATATCGTGATCAGCAGTCAACCTGCGAGTGATGATCGGGTCACTTGGGTAAACTCTATCGAAGCTGCGTTGGCCGCCGCCGGTGATATTGAAGAAATTATGGTGATGGGGGGAGGAAAAGTGTATGAACAGTTCATTCCTCTTGCCTCCCGTATGTATCTGACTCATATTGATGCAGAAGTGATTGGTGATACTCATTTCCCTGATTATGAGCCTGATGAGTGGAATTCAGTTTTCACCGAATATCATGATGAGGATGAAAACAACTCTCATGGATATTGTTTTGAAATTCTGGAACGCCGAGAGTAATTGAACCTTACGTGCGTGCGGAGTGCCGACAGGCACTCCTGTGTCACTGATTCAGACTGGTGATTTGTTACCCAATGAATCTTGTCTGAAATATTGCTTATCTTCCCAACGCAGCATTGTCAATTTTCCTCCCCAGCAACAGCCCGTATCCAGTGCATAAATATTGGCAGGCGTTCCCCGGCCTTCCAGTGCCGCCCAATGACCAAATGCAATGGAATAGTCTTCAGGGATATTACGCGGTAATTCGAACCAAGGCTTCAGTGGTGCAGAGGCATTTTCGGGTTTAGACTTGCAGATCATATCCAGCTGACCATTTGGAAAACAATAACGCATCCGTGTTAGTGCATTGGTACTGAAACGTAACCGAGCAAGGCCGCTTAATTCTGGTGCCCAGTTATTCGGCATATCCCCGTACATCTCATTGAGGAACAGAGGATAACTGTCACTGCAAAGAATAGCCTCCACTTCACGGGCACACATTCTGGCTGTCTCCAGATCCCATTGTGGCGTGAGTCCTGCATGTGTCATGACCAGTTTTAATTTGTCATCAATCTGTAACATGGGCTGTTTTCTCAGCCAGTTTATCAGCTCATCAATATCTGGTGCCGAAAGTAATTCATCTAGCAAGTCTTTTGGTTTATTGCGGCTGATCTTGGCGTAAACAGCCAGCAGATGCAGATCGTGATTACCCAATACTAATTTAGCCGCCGAGCCGAGTTGTTTTATATAACGAAGCACTGCCAGCGAATCAGGGCCACGGGAAACCAGATCACCCGTCAGCCATAGGGTATCGTTATTGGAATGAAAATCGACTTGTTCTAATAAGGCGATCAATTCACGGTAACAGCCGTGAATATCGCCGATAAGATATGTAGCCATACGTTAATTTATCAGTGTAGGAATAGCCAGCCTAAACACGGGAATAGCGGTACGAAATGGGCGACCATCATGATCAATCATTTCATAATGGCCTTCCATAGTACCCAGGGGGGTTTCCAGAATGGCTCCGCTGCTGTAACGGTATTCTGTTCCTGGTAGGATCAAAGGCTGCTTTCCCACAACCCCTTCACCCTGAACTTCTGTTTGGTGACCATCACTATTGGTTATACGCCAGTAACGGCTAATTAGCTGCACGGGAGAATGCCCAAGATTGCGAATTGATATTGTATAAGCAAACACAAAACGTTGTTGTTCCGGTTGTGATTGGCTTTCTACGTAAGTACTTTGTACTTGAATATGAATTCTTGGTTCGTTGAGCATAAGTGCCTCCTGTTACTGTGACGGCTGTTTATTGGTTTCCGACAATTTCTTTAGGCTGGGACGATAACCAATTCGCCATCTTACAGTATTGCTCGACAGAAATATTTTCAGCCCGCGTACTTGGATCAATGCCCAATTCAGATAACTGCTCAACGGAGAAGATATTGCCAAGGCTGTTGCGGATTGTTTTTCGGCGTTGGTTAAATGCCTGAGTTGTAATCCGGGATAACACACGAAGGTCATGAGCCGGATTGGGTATGGCCTTATGCGGAATCAAACGCACAATGGCGGAATCTACTTTTGGTGCTGGCGTAAATGCTGTAGGTGGCACTTCAAGAACTGGAATAACCTGACAGTAGTATTGTGCCATCACACTTAAACGTCCATAGGCTTTGCTGCCAGGCCCTGCGACCAGGCGATTGACCACTTCTTTTTGCAACATAAAACTCATATCAGCAATGGCATCAGTATAGCTGAAAAGATGGAACATCAATGGCGTAGAAATGTTATAAGGCAAATTACCGAATACGCGCAAAGGCTGCCCGCGTTCTTTGGCAATCTGACCAAAATCAACGGTCATTGCATCTTGCTGGATAATTGTCAGCTTGTCTTTCAATTTTGGATGAACGTGCAGGCGGGCAGCAAGATCGCGGTCAAGTTCGACAACCGTCATTTTATCCATGCGCTCACCAACGGGTTCAGTCAATGCTCCCAGACCAGGGCCAATTTCCACTACAGCTTGACCCACTTGTGGATTCATCGCATCGACAATGCTATCAATAATAAACTGATCGGTTAAAAAGTTTTGCCCGAAACGTTTACGGGCATGATGCCCTTGATGGACTTTATTATTCATTACTGTTTTGTATCATTTTAATTGCTAGATTTAATGCGGTGATAAAACTACCCACATCAGCTTGACCTGTCCCCGCCAGCTCGAGTGCTGTGCCATGATCGACAGACGTTCGGATAAATGGCAGACCGAGCGTAATATTCACTGCTCTGCCAAAACCTTGGTATTTTAACACGGGTAGCCCCTGATCGTGATACATCGAAAGCACAGCATCGGCATGATCCAAATATTTAGGTTGGAACAGTGTATCAGCAGGTAATGGGCCTTCCAGCCATATCCCTTCTGCCCTCAGGCTCTCTAATGCTGGAATGATCACGTCTATTTCTTCACGTCCCATATGTCCTCCTTCACCGGCATGAGGATTCAGGCCGCAGACATAAATATGGGGGCGATGGATACCGAACTTGGTTTTGAGGTCATGGTTGAGAATGGTGACTACTTCCCGCAGGGAATCAAAGGTAATTGCCTTGGGCACATCCAGAATCGGCAGGTGTGTTGTCGCCAATGCTACCCGAAGCTCTTCCGTTGCCAGCATCATGACTACCCTTGAGCATTTACTGTGGTCAGCAAAAAACTCAGTATGTCCGGTAAAAGAGACTCCGGCATCATTGATAACCCCTTTATGAACAGGGCCGGTTACCAATGCGGAGAATTCGCCATTCAGACAACCATCGCAGGCTTTTGCCAATGTTTCCGTGACATAAGTTCCGTTTTTTCGGTTTAACTCACCCGCAATGGTCGGGGATTGGAGATAAACAGGCAGAATAGTCAATGTTCCAGCGGCTTGTGATAAAGAAGTATGCTCAGGGGAATAAGTTTGTAGTTGCAAAGGCAAATTGAGTTGTCTGGCTCGGGAGAGCATCATTTCCGGATCAGCGCAGACAACCAATTGAATAGGCCATTCTCGTTGGGCGAGGGCAATGACTAAATCTGGACCAACCCCGGCCGGTTCGCCGGGGGTGATAATGATGGGTTTATTGTTTTGCATCGCTACCATCTAAAATTTTCACATAAGCGGAAGCGCGTAATTCCTGCATCCAGCTTTGTTCTTCTTCATTGAATTTACGGTTGAACAGCAGGCGATAAGCACGATCTTTCTGCGCGGCATCCGTTCTATCAACTTTGCGGCTATCAAGCAGTTGGATTAAGTGCCAGCCGAAAGAAGAGTGAACAGGTTGACTGATCTCGCCTTTTTGCAATTTTGTCAATGCATCACGGAAGGCTGGATCATAGGTACTTGGCAAGTTCCATCCCAGCTCTCCACCACGCATAGCTGAACCTGGATCTTCAGAATACTCTTTCGCGGCTTCTTCAAATGTAGTTTTGCCGCTTAAGATCTCTTCTCTGAGTTTCATCAAATCATTGCGGGCTTTCTCATCATTCATGACAGGTGAAGTTTTCAACAGAATATGACGGGCATTGACTTCGGTGACTGCGATTGGCATATGATCGCCACGGATATCATTCACTTTAAGAATGTGAAAACCAACACCAGAACGGAGTGGGCCAATAATCTGCCCTTTATGTGCGGACTTGAGTTGTTCAGCAAACAGAGAGGGTAGCTCATGTAGTTTGCTCCAACCCATATTGCCCCCTTTCAGGGCTTGAGAGTCACCAGAATAAGTGATGGCCAGTTTACCGAAATCGACACCGTTCTTGAGTTCAGACAAAATATTTTTGACAATCGTCCCGGCTTTTTCAACCTGAGCCTGATCCGGATTTTCTGGCAACGGAATCAAGATGTGGCTGATGTTCAGTTCCGTATTCTGACTATTTTGGCCTTCAAGCTGATTAGCCAGTGAGTCAACTTCTTGTGGCAAGATCGTGATGCGGCGACGTACCTCATTATTACGTACTTCTGCGATAGTCATTTCCTTGCGGATTTGATTACGATAGGTATCAAAGTTAATTCCATCTGTAACCAAATTTTGTTTCAACTGGGCAAGGCTCAAATGGTTTTGAGCCGCGATATTTGTGATCGCAGAATCCAAAGCTTGATCAGGAATAGTAATCTGCATCCGTTCAGCCATTTGCAGAACGATATCATCCATAATCAGGCGTTCAAGGATCTGATGACGCAAAGCTTTCTCATCCGGTATCTGCTGACCCGCCTGTTTTGCATTGCGTTTAACGGTTTGTAAGAGGCTGTTGACGTCACTTTCCAGTACGACATCATTGTTAACAACGGCAGCGACCTTATTGATTTCTTGTGGTGCTGCTATTGCGACAGAATTTACTGAAAACATCAATCCGAGAACGAGGGATCTCCAGTTCTTCATACATTTCCCATTATATTAATCCCGCCTTGGCGGGGTTATTGTGTTTAACCCGTCATCTTTCAAGTTGCTGCTTTGCTGACTGCGCTCACTCATCTCAGTCATCGTTTTTTATCAACAAACGATTGGCTATGTTTTTGGAGATGTGTTCTCTTGCCGCCGCGCTGCAACTTGAAGTTTATTCGGTATACATTGTGTTTATCGGTATCAGAATGCACGCTGGTATGGAAGAATACCTTGCTGCAACATTTTCTGACTACCCAGACTATGATTGTTACTTAAGCCACGAAGTTCAACATTGAATGACCATTTGTTGTCATATTGGCTGCTGCCGAATCTCCAGTTGACGATCTTGCGTTCATAACCCACATTGATTGCCCAGCAGCAAGTATTATATTGCAGACCCACCATTTGACTCGCAGGCTGTTTTTCTTTGGTATCGTAGTAATACGCTCCCACAAACGCCCAGCGATCTGACAATGGCCAGCTTGCTGCCAGACCCACCTGTGAAATTCCTTGCTGGTAAGCGGGTAATGTCCCAAGTGTAGCCTGAATATAATCGCGATCGACAAAGCGATAGTTTAATTGCAGCAGGCGGTCGGCATCCCGGTGGTATTCGACAACCGCATTGCCCATGGTTACACTGCTCAGTCGGTTATCGTATTGTAACCCACCTTTGAAACCCCAAGAATCGCTGATTTTCCAGTGTACATCTCCGGCCCATGTAGTCGGCCCTGTACCTTGTTTGTTCCTGATAATACCTTTGCCGCTTGAGTTGGGATCTGTATCAGTAGTACGTGGACGTTCAAAGTAGTAGATTTGACCCACGGACAGGCTAAAACGTTCAACTAAATCTTCATCATAAATACGTGAGGTTATACCCGTGGTAAATTGATTAGCCGATGAAATGCGGTCTAACCCGCTGTAGAAGCGGTCACGGAACAATCCGGTATAGTCTGTTTGCAGCAGGGATGAATCAAAGTTATTAATGTTATTTTGATTCTTATAAGGCACATAGAGATATTGAACGCGGGGTTCCAGAGTCTGGGTGTAACCCTGATTAAAGTACATGGAGCGTTCAAACACTATTTTCGCGTCTGATTTAAACACAGGCAGAACACGGTCAACTGATTTTTCCAATGAGGGGTTTATTTTTTGTATCTCAGGGGAAATATCCTGCTCGTAATGGGTAGCCATCACTTTAAATTCATTATTGATGCTGGCCCAGCCATTGGAGAGCGGCAGATTAAGGGACGGCTCCAGATGCCAGCGAGTTGCATCTGGATTGTTTTTTCCTACGCTGGTTAGCTTAGCTACTTGGGCGTAGGTACGAAAATCAAATGGCCCCAGATCATTCTTATAGTAGTTTAGATCCAATTGAGGTTCAGTTCGGTAAGCTTTTCTACTATCACTTGCGGTAAATATCTGGAACTGTTTGGTTGACAGTGTGGCATCCCAGTTTTGCTGAGCATAACCAATACTGAATTTTTGAGTGGCATAGCCATCGGTGCTGGAGCCGTACTGTGAAGAATAATCACCAAAATAGCTAGGGTCGCTGACTTTGGTATAATCGACGTTGAAACGCCAAACCTGATTCATGACACCACTGTGATTCCAGTAGAATAACCAACGGTTGCTGCTGTCCCGCTCAGGTTTGATGCCGAGTTTTTTGTCTTCCTCATACAGGCGGTCATGACCAATCCAATCCAGCGCAACCGTACCCGTACCTGCTTTGGTTAAATAACGGAATTCATTATCCAGTTTAAAGCCACGCATAGTAATGAGGTGCGGAGTGATCGTAGCATCATAGTTCGGAGCGATATTCCAGTAATATGGCAGCAGGAACTGAAAACCGTCTTTATTGGAAAAACTGGCATTGGGGATCAAGAAACCAGAGCGGCGTTTGTCACCAATCGGCAACTGCAAGTATGGGCTGTAAAACACGGGTACATTGGCAATCCGAAAACGAGCGTTCCAGATTTCAGCTACTTCTTCTTCACGGTCGAGGATCACTTCTGAGCCGACAACACTCCAGCTATCATTGCCCGGCAAACAGGAGGTAAATATCCCATTATTCAAAATAGTATAGCGGTTTTCATCACGCAGCATCATCTTATCTGCGCTACCACGTCCCTGACGGCCGACCATCTGGTACTTGCCCTGCTCTACGTCAGTGTCTTTATTATTCAAATTAGCCCAAGCCCGTGGCCCTTTTAAAATGATCTGGGGGTCATCATAGCTGAAGTTACCGATGGCGGTAATAGTACGGATTGGCTCTTTATCCTGTGTCTGTTCAAGCCGTACCTTATCGGCTGTCAGTGTTTTGTTTCCCTGTTGGATATCAACATTACCAATGAACTCAGCTGAGTAGGGATATTCACCGTGAGTATCATCAGACTTAATGTTAACAGGCATTTTATTGGGATCGCCTGTGATAATCAGCTTATCGTAGACAGGTACGCCCAGCATACATTGTGCTGCGAGATCAGCATGAGCTTGCTGACTATAGAGTGCTGCCCATACCATTGTGGCCAGCAGAGTTGGATAACATTTATTCATAGATGTTTATGCGGTTCCGTCATCAGTGGCATCGTGCCGGCGAATGTTCAGAGACTAACTTAGTTAATAAATAGGCGCCAGAGTAAAGTTTAACTTTGCTAATCTTGCTGTTAGGCACAGAGCTTAATGAATAGTATGATAATGCAAAATTGCGCTCAGGGCATTGGGGAATTGAAGACTATATGCAGTATTGGGGAAAATTATTTGGATTAATATTCGGTATAGCGTCCGGTGCAGGTTTCTGGGGCATTGTGATTGGCCTGTTACTCGGTCACATCCTTGATAAGGTCAGGCTGCGGGATCAACGTATTGATACCAAAGGCCAGACCCGACAAACCCTGTTTTTCCTCAGTACATTCCAAGTACTGGGGCACTTAACCAAAGCAAAAGGCCGGGTAACCGAAACGGATATCCAGCTTGCCACTCAACTGATGGACAGAATGCAGCTGCATGGTGAGGCCAGGACTTCTGCCCAGCAATCGTTTCGTGAGGGTAAACAGCCCGAATTCCCCCTGCGAACGACATTACGGCAATTGCGGCGCGCTTGCTTTGGCCGTTTCGATCTCATTCGCATGTTTTTGGAAATACAATTGCAGGCCGCGTTTGCTGATGGTGAACTGCATCCCAATGAAAGAAAAGTCCTGTTTGTCATTGCTGAAGAACTGGGGATTTCCCGCATGCAATTTGAACAATTTCTTGCCATGATGGAAGGTGGTCGTCATTTCGAAGGACATCATTATGGTGGGCAGTATCAGCAACATGGGCACTATCAGGGGGCTGGGCAGCAGCGTGCAACACTGGCGGATGCCTGTAAGGTATTGGGTGTCAATGAGCATGATGATGCCACAACCATTAAGCGGGCTTATCGGAAACTGATGAGTGAACATCACCCCGATAAGCTGGTGGCAAAAGGTTTACCACCAGAAATGATGGAGCTTGCAAAGCAGAAAGCGCAGTCTATCCAATCCGCGTATGATTTGATCAAAAAAGAGAAGGGCTTTAAATAGCACTGATCCTAACGTATTTCACAACAACCTAAAGTACTTCACAACAACCTAAAGTACTTCACAACAACCTAAAGTACTTCACAACAACCTAAAGTACTTCACAAAAACTTAAAGTACTGCAAAAAACGCATCCGTCAAAAATCGGCTTTGCATTCAAAATGCATTGGCGTGCCATAAGCCGGATGCGTAATGGATAGTTCTTGGGCGTGTAATTGCAGGCGAGGTGTAAGCTCCCTTGCCTGCGGATGGGCATAAAAGCGATCCCCCAGAATAGGATTGCCAAGAGCCAGCATATGCACACGAAGCTGATGGGAACGACCGGTGATTGGAGCCAGTCTGACACGTGTTGCCTGTTCTTCATATTTCAGCACTTGATATTCAGTTTGTGCCGATTTTCCGGTTTCAAAGCAGACTTTCTGCTTCGGACGATTTGGCCAGTCGCAGATCAACGGCAAATCCACCAATCCCTTTTCCGGCTCCAGTTTTCCCCAGACCCGGGCGATATAGACTTTTTTCGGCTCACGTTCACGGAACTGACGTTTCAACTCACGTTCGGCGGCTTTAGTCAGTGCTACAACCATGATACCGCTGGTGGCCATATCCAATCGATGTACCGATTCTGCGGTAGGAAATTCAGCCTGAACCCGTGTCATAATACTGTCTTTGTGCTCTTCTGCTTTACCCGGCACAGAAAGTAATCCACTGGGTTTATTAACAACCATAATGTGCTCATCTTGATACAGCACATATAACCAAGGATCTGTCGGGGGATTGTAAGACTCCAGCATGAGTGGCTCCAATTGGGTCGGGAAAATAAATCAGGTCGGAAAAATGACGGGGCGCATTCTATCAGATATGACCCGGGGTGCGAGATTAATATAGTGAGACTGAACTCAGGGGCACCTTGCGGAGAATGCCCCTGAATTTACGCGCATTTATTGATGAGAAACAACAACCAGACGAATGGCATCCAGACGCCAGTTGGCCTGATCAAGGTTCAGCAACAGATGCTTATGCTCAGATTCGATAGCTTCCAGCTCATCGTCACGAATATTCGGGTTAACCGCTTTCAGGGCTTCCAAACGTGACAATTCCGCTGACAGCACTTCATCCGCTTCTTTCTTTGCTTTCTCAATCAATTCACGTGACTGTTTTTCAATCAGAGGTTCTGATTGTTGTAAAATCGCATGAACTTCTTGCTGTACCGCATTGACCAGCTTGCTGGCGTTATGGCGGTTGATGGCATTGAGCTGACGGTTGAAACTTTCAAACTCTACCTGAGGAGCCAGATCAGTGCCTTTTAGATCCAATAAGAGACGTACTGGCGTTGGCGGCAGAAAACGGGTCAATTGCAAATGTTTAGGTGCTTGCGCTTCAACAACGTAAATCAACTCAACCAACAGAGTACCTACCGGCAGTGCTTTATTTTTCAGAATAGAAACGGCGCAACTTCCTGTATCCCCTGACAGGATTAAATCCAGACCATTGCGAATGATAGGGTGTTCCCAGCTCAGAAATTGAGTATCCTCGCGGGACAGTGCTTTCTCACGGTCAAACGTAATGGAGCAGCCGTCCTTCGGCAATCCGGGAAAATCCGGCACCAGCATATGATCAGATGGATTCAGGACGATAATACCGTCACTGTGATCTTCCTGATTGATGCCGACGATATCGAATAAATTCAGGGCAAAATTCACCAAATCGGTATCATTATCCTGCGCCGCAATTTTTTCTGCCAGTTTCTGACCTTGTTCACCACCGTTGGAGTTCATTTCCAGCAGACGGTCACGGCCTTGCTCCAATTGTTGTTTGAGTTGTTCATGATGCGTGCGGCATTCAGTAATAAACTCATTGAAGTCAGTTTGCTCATTAGGTTTGGCAAGGAAATTCAACAATGTTTCGTAATACTTGTCGTAGATGGGACGACCGGTCGGGCAGGTATGTTCAAACGCATCCAGTCCTTCGTTATACCAGCGCAGGAGAATGGATTGCGCCGTGTTTTCCAGATAAGGCACACTGATTTTAATATCGCGGTTTTGACCGATACGATCCAGACGACCGATTCGTTGCTCCAGCAAATCAGGGTTGAATGGCAGATCAAACATAACAAGCTGATTGGCAAACTGGAAGTTACGTCCTTCAGAGCCAATTTCAGAACAGAGCAGCACTTGTGCTCCGTCTTCTTCAGAAGCGAAGTAAGCGGCGGCACGGTCACGTTCCAGCAAGGACAAACCTTCATGGAAGACGGCACCGCGGATACCTTCGCGTTCACGCAGAACTTGCTCCAGTTGCAGCGCAGTTTCTGCTTTTGCACAGATTACCAGCACTTTTTCATCACGGTTTGCCATCAGGAAACCTAACAGCCATTCTACGCGTGGATCGAAGTTCCACCATGTGGCGTTTTCACCTTCGAATTCCTGATAGATCCGCTCAGGATAGAGCATATCTTTAGCACGCGCTTCCACGGTTTTTTTGGCACCCATGATTTCAGAAACCTTGATTGCCGTCTGATATTGGGTTGGCAATGGTAACTTGATTTCATGCAGTTCACGGTGTGGGAAACCTTTCACGCCACCACGGGTATTACGGAACAGCAGCCGGCTGGTTCCATGGCGATCCATCAGCATAGAGACCAGTTCGTGGCGAGCATTGTTGCTCTCCTCATCCTGCTGGCTGTTTACCGCTTTCAACAAAGGCTCAATATCTTGTTCGTTAATCAGTTCAACAATTGCATTTTGCTGGTCATTGTTTAAAAGATCATCGGACAGCAGCAAAGTCACGGCATCCGCAACAGGACGATAATTCTGTTGTTCATCGATGAATACCTGATAATCATGGAAACGATTTGGATCAAGCAGGCGCAGACGGGCAAAGTGACTCTCTTGGCCCAACTGTTCTGGTGTGGCTGTCAGCAGCAGAACGGAAGGAATTTGCTCTGACAACTGTTCAATAACGAGATATTCGCGGCTCGGGGATTTTTCGTGCCACTCTAGATGGTGAGCTTCATCCACTACCATCAAATCCCAGCTCGCTTCCAGCAAATGTTCAAAACGTTGCTTATTGCGGCGAACAAAATCCAGAGAACAGATAACTAATTGCTCTGTCTCAAACGGATTATCGCTGTCATGAAGCGCTTCTGTGTACCGACCATCATCGAACAGTGAGAAACGCAGGTTAAATCGACGTAGCATTTCTACCAGCCATTGATGTTGCAGGCTGTCTGGTACAATGATCAATACACGTTCCGCACGTCCTGCCATCAATTGCTGATGAATGATCATGCCAGCTTCAATGGTTTTACCCAGCCCCACTTCATCTGCCAGTAATACGCGGGGAGCATGGCGTTTGCCTACTTCATTGGCAATATGTAGCTGATGTGGGATCAAACTGGCACGAATGCCACGTAGTCCACTTTCTGCCAGACGAAATTGTTCGCTTTGGTGTTTACGGGCGCGAAAACGCAGAGCAAAGCGATCCATACGGTCAATTTGACCAGCAAACAGACGATCTTGCGGCTTATTAAACGTCAGCTTGCTATCCAGAAAAACTTCCCGCAGGCAGGTATTTTCTTCTTCAGTGTCCAGGCGAGTACCGATGTAGATCAGCAGGCCATTATCTTGCTGAACATCATCGATCTTGAGTTTCCAACCTTCGTGACTGGTCACGGTATCGTCCACATTAAACATAACGCGGGTAATAGGGGAGTCATTGCGTGCGTAAAGGCGGTTTTCTCCGCTGGCAGGAAAAAGTAACGTCACCATGCGCGTATCAAGCGCTACGACTGTTCCTAATCCAAGTTCGCTTTCTGTATCGCTTATCCAGCGTTGACCAAGAGTAAATGGCATAAATTTCGGCTCAGTTTTCTGTTAGACAATATCATTTATAGGTGCAGGATGGCTGCTTTTGTTGGATATCGATCATCGTTGATTATCGATAGGGATAGTTTTCAATAGCACTTTTCCAATAGCACTTTACATCCCGCGTTTTTTGGTAACGAGGTCACAAAAGTACCATTGCCCATTAGAGGAGCGATATGTTAATTGAAGCTGAGCAAGCCGTCACCTGCAAAAATATCCATTACTCAAAAGAGATGCTCATTTGCCCTGTTTGCAGGGTCATAAAGTCATCCTGAATAAACGGCAAAATAGCATCGGCAATGGGCATTAACTGCTTATTGATATAGTGCTCATAGTCTGGTGCAGTAGTTTGATTTTCCATGGGTTCTGGTCCGGACAGCGTGATAATGTAGTTGATCCAACCACCGTTTTGGTACTGTAGTGGACGATTATGCTGCTGGTTATATTCATCCGCTAAACGTGCAGCCCGAACATGCGGGGGAACATTGCGCTGGTAATCCGATAAATTGCGGCGCAATCGCTTACGATAAACAAGGCGCCCATCAAACTCCCCCGCCAGCGTCTTGGCAATATACTCTCGAATATAATCTTGATAGGGTTGCTGGTGAAAAATCAGCGTATACAGTTCTTTTTGGAAGATTTGAGCCAGTGGTGTCCAGTCGGTTCTCACCGTTTCCAACCCTTTGAAAATGACCTTATCGCTACTCAGTCCGGCATAGCGTTTTTTGCTGCCTTGCTCTGCTCCACGTACTGTCGGCATCAAGAAGCGACGATAGTGTGTCTCAAATTCTAACTCCAATGTATTTTCAAGATTGAATTCGGATTTCAGGTGTTCTTTCCACCATTGGTTGATGAATTGTGTCAATGAATGCCCAATTTGGCTGGCTTCGTCCTCTGAATGAGGGCGTTTGAGCCAGACAAATGTTGAATCTGTATCACCATAAATGACCTGATAACCCTGTGATTCAATTAACTCACGGGTTTGATGCATGATTTTATGCCCACGCATCGTAATTGATGATGTCAAGCGGGGATCAAAAAAATGGCATCCGGAAGCACCGAGTACGCCATAAAACGCGTTCATAATAATTTTCAGGGCTTGGGAAAGCGGCGCGTTACCCAGTCTTTTGGCTTTGTCGCGCTCATACCAGATTTGCGTGACAATATCGGGTAAACAATGTTGGGTGCGGGAGAAAAAAGCCTGCCGGAAACCGGGTACGGAATGTTCACTGTCGGGTTGAGCAAGGCCTTCGACCATACCTACAGGATCAATCAGGAATGTGCGGATAATCGAAGGGTAGAGGCTTTTATAGTCCAGAACGAGTACCGAATCATACAGACCCGGAAACGAATCCATCACAAAACCACCGGGACTGGTATCATCGAAATAAGTGGGCTGAACGGGAGCAACATAGCCAATGCGGTGCATTCTTGGCAGATAAAGGTGGGTAAATGCGGCTACTGAACCACCGCTGCGATCTACTGCCAATCCTGTAACAGTGGCCCGCTCCAAGAGGAACGCCATCAAATCCACTTTCTCAAAAATACGATTGACCAGAGTACAGTCTTGCAAATTATAGTAGGCGAGGGCGGGCTTATCTTCCTGAAAACGGTGGTTGATTTCATCCATCCGGTCATAAGGATTATCAAGGGCTTTCCCTTCCCCTAATAGCGTTTGAGCAACATATTCAAGACTGAATGAGGGAAAATTCCACGTCGCTGTTTTCAGGGCATCAATGCCGTCAATAATGAGACGACCTTCTGCTGATGCAAAAAAGTGCCCCGGTTTGAAACCGTGTTCCCGCCATTCGAGCAAACTCTGATTACGACCGAACTTTAGCGGCACGTTGTAGTGTTCGGCATGTTTCTGTAACACCCGTAAATCGAACTGAATCAAACTCCAGCCAATAATGGCATCCGGATCGTAATGAGCCAGCCATTGATTGAGTTTCTCCAGCATCATCGGGCGGCTGGCAACATATTCCAGCCTGAAACCGAGTTCCTGCGGATTCCCATTTTCCGACCCTAACATAAACACAGTTTTCTCACTACATCCAGCCAGACCAATGGAATATAGCTCACCATGTTGACTGGTTTCAATATCCAGAGATACCCATTTCAGAGTGGGCCGATAAGTGGGATTGGGCTTCATTTGATACATTCCATCTGGTTTCTGGCTGAACCAGACGGGCGCTGTGATAAAATGCTCCATCATAAACCGATCGGGTGGGCGGATATCGGTTTCGTAGAGTGGGATATCTTGTTCTTTGAGGATTTTTTCCAGATATTGCAATTGACGATATTGCTGGCAATACAGCGCAGCGACAGGCTGGCGATTGAAATCTTTTAATGGCAATGCCTTAAGTTCGCAGTGTCGTTCCTGCACGAGTAATTGTTTGACTTTAGGCAAATCACGCTGAGGAAGGAATACAACCGCTTTTTCATGAGGAATTGTAATGCGGCGAGCACCCAGATCTGTCGCCAGCCAATACACCAACTCAATGCCAGATGGTGTATCTTTCCAATGGCGAGTTAAAATAAAGCCTTGTTCGACGTGATTTATCTGCATGATCTTTCTGTTTAAGCGTTATCAGCCAGAACCCGTATTACCAAAGAGGGTTTCAACTATAGCATTTCGAATGGTTATTTATACAGTATTTTTTGAAGGGCCAACAGGTAAAAATTGATCATTAAGAAGCACTTTAGCATCGCACCTCAGTACCTTTTGTAATTATTCTTAATTGGCTATACCCATTGGATTTCAAGATGCAGCGCGACGGCAAGGAGCGAATCCCCTGAAGCATAGATAACTATGTGACCGGGGTGAGTGAGCGCAGCCAACAAAGCTGCAACTTGAAAGACGACAGGTATACTATGATTAATGATTTTTTATGGAGAAATAAATATTAATTTCACTTGGTAAATATTGATGAATAACTCTAATAGACTGAGTCAAACAGATATCAAAGCTTTACTGTTATTTATAGTTTTTATGCTGCTTTATTTGTTACCCGGTATTTATGGACATAATCCGTGGAAACAAGATGAAAATTATAGTTTTGGTATTATTCAAACGATGTATGAAACCGGAAATTGGTTGGTAACAATCAATGCTGGACAACCTTTTATGGAAAAGCCTCCACTATATTATTGGACGGCAACGACATTTATACATCTATTATCGCCCTGGCTTCCAATGCATGATGCTGCCAGAACTGCTTCTTTATTATTTTCTATAATCAATTTTTCCTTTTTCATTTTTCTTGCCCGCCGTGTATTTGATGTCAAAAACTTTACCGATAGTCGGATATGGATTGCTTTTGCCCTGTATGCCAGTGCGCCCGGACTGGTTCGCCATAGCCACGATATGTTTACTGATATCTCATTGGTAGCGGGAACAGTTATCGGTTTATATGGTTTGCTGGGATTAATTAAAAAGGAAAAAATAGTCTATTCCTGTTTATGGTTGATTATTGGTACAGTGACGACCCTATTATCAAAAGGGATTTTCATTCCAGGACTATTATGGATATGCCTTATTCTGGCCCCTGTTTTTCTTAAATTTTGCAGAACTAAACAATATTGGCTGAATGCTATATCGTCAGGGATTATTGCACTGGTTTTAATCTTACCGTGGCCAGTTATGTTATTTCTTGAATATCCTGATTTATTTAAAGTCTGGTTTTGGGATAACAACATTGGTCGTTTCTTAGGTTTCTCTGTTGAAGATCTTGGTGCCAGAGGTAATTTGACGACTATCCCCGAAGCAGTACTGTTTTTTGCTCTCCCGTCAGGCATATTGGCTTTGATTTTTATATTAAAAAATCCAATTAACGCTTTGTTAGACGAGCATTATTTCCTTTGTACGGCATTTTCTGTTTTAGGTGTTGTTTTATTACAAATATCAGCTTCCGGGCGCGCTTTATACTTATTGCCCTTTATTGCACCAATGGCAATATTAGCCACAGAGATTTTTATTAAACTACCGGAAAGAATCTATAAATATTTCAGTGTATTTTCTACTACTCTCTGGTCTTTTCTCATCGTATTCTTATGGTGCTGCTATTTCTTATCGCTTTCCGGCGATGATAAACATGGGTTGGAGCCATTAGGCAGATGGTTACCCATGAGCTATCAGATGCACTTTTCAGGATTAATATTTGGCATAGCGTTTTTGATAACCATCGTATGGATAGCTAAGAATAAGTTACTTGCTCAATTGCCTGCTTTACGTGCCGCTCAAAATTGGGTATTGGGTATTGCCGTCGTTTGGGGATTGGTATTTACATTATTTGTCGGCTGGATTGATTATTCCAAAAGTTATAAACAGGTATTTCTTGATCTCAAGCAGCAATTAGCCGGAGTCTATCAAGATAGCCAATGTATGGCGTCATATAATATCGGTGAATCCGAAGCGCCAATGCTTTATTACTATGCCCATATTCTGCTTCATAAACAAAAGACTTTTGAGACGCCTGAACAATGTGGATGGTTGATGGTTTTATCCGAAGAGATTGATCCCGCGCCAGAGGGAATGGAATTATTCTGGCATGGTCATAGACCAGATGAAGATCGTGAGAATTTAGTTGTGTACAGGAAAGTGGGATTAGGTGATATAAAAAACGGAAATTGGCGCGTGACATTCGAGTTTATTGATGGCGACGCATATATTGTTAACTATGAGGATTATCATTAATGAAGATGTTTAACCCCGCTCATCCAGGCGAAATTATTGCGGACTCTTTGGAAGAGTTAGGTTTGAGTATCCGTGATCTTGCTCGGGCATTGGATGTTGCCCCTTCTACAGCTCAGCGTTTGGTGACGTGTAAAGCAGCCATCACGCCAGAGATGGCCGTGAGGTTGTCCAAGGTTCTTGGTAGCAGTCCTCGACTGTGGTTAAAGTTGCAGGAGACATATAGCCTTGATAAGGCGGAGAAAGTGGTTGATATTTCAAAATTAACCCCTCTATTTAAGCCTGAAGCTTTATCTCATACTTAATGAAAATTAGTTAGGCGACACTAAATCGCCTAACAACATCAATATTGTTAAGCGGGGTATTAGGGATAGCCTCAGGACTCGGAAAATATAGCACCTTGCGTCAGTTGTTATTGTCGTAGTGGCCTGAATTCTAAATGGCGGTTACATACAATAATAAACAGGGTCTAAATATTGGTGATACCCAAAATCACTGCCTCTTTTGCCTCACCACTTACCAACCTCTCAGTCTTCCCATCATAATGAATTTTTCCGTCCACAATCAGCAAAGAACGCGGAGCGATTTTCGCTGCGTCATCAAGATTATGGGACACCATAAGTAAAGTAATTTGGCGTTCACAGCATATTTGATCCAGCAATTCCAGCATCTCATTGCGCAAAGCAGGATCGAGCGCTGAAAATGGTTCATCCAGTAATAAAATCGGTTGATGGCGGACTAAACAACGAGCCAGTGCCGCCCGTTGGCGCTGTCCGCCAGAAAGCTGGGACGGCAGGCGAGATAAATACGCCTCCAGCGATACCTGAGAGGCAATTTGCTGGAGTGTTTTCTTTTGCTCTGCATTCAACCGCAACCCAGGATGCAATCCTAAACCAATATTTTGCTCAATGGTCAAATGGGAAAACAGGTTATTTTCCTGAAACAGCATGGAAACAGGCCGCTTGGAAGGCGGTGTATTTGTGTGATTTTTGCTATCCATCCAGATATTGCCTTGCTCTGGAAATTGGAAGCCCGCAATTAAACTTAACAATGTGCTTTTGCCCGCTCCACTTGGGCCGAGGATCGCAATGCGCTCTCCAGCTTTAATGTCTACATCAAAATGCATAGCAAGGTGTTTATAGGTGTAAGTGACATTTTCGAGTTTAATCATGGCGTCGGCCCGGTAAGCGTTCAATGACAGTGAACAAAATAAAACAGAGAAGCAGCAACAGGAATGCGGTCACGGCACCATCCTGATTGCGATAGGCTCCAATTTGTTGATACAGGTAATAAGGCAAAGTACGGAAATCTTCGCTTGCAAATAACGCGACAATACCGAAATCGCCAATTGATAGAACACAGGCGAAAGCCAACGCTTGTGCTAATGGAATTTTCAGCGCCTTGAACTCAATCCAGCGTAGGCGCTGAATACCTTGAATATTGAGTGAACGGCACAGAGGGTTGTAGCGTTCCGCCAGATCATGCATCGGATTTTCCAAAACTTTCAAAGCATAAGGGATTGCCATCAGTGCATTGGTCAGAATGACCAATCCGTAAGGTGATTGAGGCAATCCAAAAGTTGTGTTCAGCAGAAGAAAAAAACCTGTGGCAAGAACAATTCCCGGCATGGCAAGGATCAACAAGCCGCTGGTTTCTATCGCTTGTCCCCAACGGGAAAAGTGGCGTAAGCGTAATTCCCTGCTGCTCCATAGCAACATCATGGTCAGTATTACACACAGCAGCCCCGCTCCCAGTGCGATAATGACCGAAGTTGTAAAGGCTTGCCATAAAGCAGGCTGGCGTAAAACATCAAAAATACCGCTGTTTAAACCATCCACAATAACTGCCAGCAAAGGGGGGAGTAGAAGCAACAAAGCCAGACTAATCAGCAGGCCATCAAATAATTTCCGCAACCATGAATCCTGTGGATTGCGCCATTGTTGTTGATGACCATAACCCACTGATAGAGCGCCTTTGAGTTTTTGGCTGATCAGTACCAAGCCAACGCAGCAAAATAGTTGAATCAGTGCAAGCAAAGCCGCATGTGTAAGATCGTAGTCATAGCTAAGAGCCTGGTAAATCGCCAGTTCAATAGTTGTTGCCGCAGGGCCTCCCCCTAAAGCGAGAACGGTAGCAAAGCTGGCAAAACACAGCATGAAAATCAGTGCGCCTGTTGGTAAAAGTTGGCGGCGCAGATAAGGCCATTCAATAAAACGAAAATGTTGCCATTCATTCATACCAAGCTGGGCTGAAAGTTGCCGCTGTTCAATTGCGATACTTTCCAGCGATTGCAGCAGCAGGCGTGTTGCCATCGGCATATTGAAGAAAATATGAGCCAGCAAGATCCCTTGTAATCCATAAGGTGTAAAACGATATTCAATACCTAACCATTGGAAAATATTTGCCAACCAGCCTGTTTGACCATAAACGGTAAGGATACCAAACAAAGCGACCAAAACCGGCAGGATCAATGTCATTGCGCATAAGCGCAGAAAGAGAGCCTTACCGGGAAAATGGCGGCGGTAAAGTGATCTTGCAAGGAAAATGGCGGGGGTCACCGATAATACGGCGGATAAAAATGCTTGCCAGAAAGTGAATCGAATGACATGCCAGAGATAACGGTCATTCAAGAATTCCTGCCAATTACTTTCAGGCGCATTGAACCACAGCGCCCCAAATGCAGACAAGGCAACGATAATCAATAAACCGGAGGCAATGACCCCCGGTAATAACCAGCCTGCTATTAGCGGCTTACAGCGCTTTGCCATGTACGTATCCATTTTGTACGGTATTTTGCCACTTCATCTGCGTTGAATTGCAGAGAGTTCTCAGGAACAGGAAGTTGTTTGAAAACGTCAGGCAACGGAATATCAATCACAGGATACATCCATTGAGTTGTTGGAATGACTTGCTGAAATGCTGGAGAAATCATGAAATTCATGAATCTCTGTGCTAATTCAGGTTGCTTACTTGAGGCTAACTGGGCTGCTACTTCAATTTGTAAATAGTGGCCTTCCTTGAAGATAGCCGCTGCATAATTATCTTTTTTCTCTGAAATGATGTGATAACCCGGAGATGTGGTATAGCTCAGTACCATATCGCCCTCACCTTTCAGAAACAGGCCATAGGCTTCACTCCAGCCTTTCGTGACGGTGAGTGTCTTTTTGGCAACTTTTTGCCATTCCTGTGCCGCTTTGTCACCATAGAGATCTTGCATCCAGAGCAGGAACCCCAAGCCCGGAGTACTGGTGCGAGGGTCTTGGTAAATAATCTTCCAATTCTGGTGGTCATTGATTAATTCATCCATACTTTTGGGTGGATGAGGTAAGGTATTCTTGTTGTAAATAAAGGCGAAATAACCGTAATCATAAGGAATGAACGTATTATTATTCCATGAAATGGGTAATTTCAGTTTTGAAGTATCGATATGGCTTGGTGTGAACAATCCGGTTTGTTGAGCCGCTTGAATCAGATTGTTATCCAATCCCAGAACGATATCCGCTGATGTTTTTTTGCCTTCCATCCGCAAACGGTTCAGTAAGGAGACCCCATCTTCCAGAGCGATGAGTTTCAGTTCACAATTGCACCCTGTTTCAAAAGCTTTTTTAATGGCAGGCCCCGGTCCCCATTCAGAGGCAAATGAGTCATAAGTATACACTGTCAGCGTAGGCTTTACTTGAGCCGTCTGAGCAAAAACACTGGCAGAAATCGAGAGAGTACTAATGGCAATAAAGCGGGAAAATAATTTCTTAAACACTTTGCTCTCCTGTCGTTATTAACAATGGTTATTAGAAGATTGGCAAAGGATCTGAGAAGGAGCTAAATGAAAATTACTTATTTTAATCAATTATTAGCATCCCAAATCCCTACGCCGGTACTAACCGGTTCAGGTCCGACGGGTTTGTTCTCAGCAGCAATATTTTGCAACAACTGCACCCCGTTGAGATGGCCGTATTGTAGAGACTTCGGCCGGGTCTGCAAAGTCCAATCATAGAGGTTTACCGCTTGAGATGAGTGTGAAACAATTAGTTATCTTTTCAAATTCGTTTTATCGAGAGGTAGTCTGGTGATCGATGATGATGGCTACCGCCCGAATGTAGGAATTGTAATTTGTAATCGCCAAGGTCAGGTTCTATGGGCTCGCCGCTATGGACAGCATTCTTGGCAGTTTCCTCAGGGGGGGATAAATCCAGGGGAATCACCAGAGCAAGCAATGTATCGCGAGTTGTTTGAAGAAGTTGGTTTAAATCGCAGAGATGTCCGGGTTCTTGCCTCGACCCGGAGCTGGTTGCGTTACAAATTACCCAAGCGTTTGGTGCGTTGGGATACAAAGCCCGTCTGTATTGGGCAAAAGCAACGTTGGTTTTTATTACAGTTGTTGTGTAATGAAGCTGATATTAATGTGCAGCGCAGTAATACGCCGGAGTTTGATGGCTGGCGTTGGGTTAGTTACTGGTATCCTGTCCGGCAAGTGGTTTCTTTTAAACGGGATGTATATCGCCGCGTGATGAAAGAATTCTCTTCCATTGTGATGCCAATGCAGGAACCTGCTTCACAGCTCTATTCGCCTTATTTATATCGTCGCAGAAGAAATTAGGTAACAGTTTATGCTCATGCGCTTACGAGAAATTGTTGAAAAGGTTGCGATGGCAGCCAATTTATCTGAAGCGCTTGAGCTACTGGTCAATGAAACCTGTCTGGCAATGAATACGGATGTTTGCTCTATCTATCTGGCAGATCATCAACGTCAGTGTTATTACCTGATGGCAACCAGAGGGCTGAGAAAACCAAAAGGGCGTTCGGTCAGTTTAGCTTTCAATGAAGGTGTTGTGGGTGAAGTCGGGCGTTTGTCTGAATTAATTAATCTTTCTGATGTTCGTGACCATCCCAGTTTTAAATATATCCCCCAAGTGAAAGAAGAAAGTCTGCGGGCTTTTTTAGGTGTCCCGATTATTTATCGCCGCCAGTTGCAGGGGATATTGGTTGTTCAGCAACATGAACGGCGCCTGTTTGATGAAAGTGAAGAATCTTTCATGGTAACACTGGCAATGCAGCTTGCTGTTATTCTCGCTCAGGCGCAGGCAAAAGGGATATTTGGTCAGTACCGCCAGAGTCGTATTAAAGCACTGGCCATTTCCAATGGCATCGTCATGTCCCAAGGGTGGCAAGACCGCTCACAACCTTTGCTGGAGCAGGTATCTGAGGCATCAACCTTGGATTATCAATCTGAACGTCTGAGATTAATTCGTGCTCTGGAAGAATCAACTGCGGAGTGCCGTCGAATCAGCAAGCGTTTCACCTCTAGCTCGCAGAAAGAAAGTGCTGCCATTTTCGATCTCTATTCTCATTTATTAAATGACCCCCAACTCAAGCAAGATCTGTTTTATTCAGTTGATAATGGTTTTGTCGCTGAATGGGCAGTCAAAACTGTGATTGAAAAATACGCCGGGCAATTTGCCAGCCTGCAAGATCCCTACATGCGGGAGAGGGCATCTGATCTGCGTGCTCTTGGACAACGGGTATTGTTTCATCTGAATGATTCTTTCACTGATGCCACTCAGTGGCCGGAGCATTTTATCCTGGTTGCCGATGAACTCAGTGCCAATTTGTTGGCTGAGATGCCACAGGAACAATTGACCGGGGTGATTGTGCGTGATGGCGCAACGCATTCCCATTCCGCTATTCTGGTTCGTGCGATGGGGCTTCCCGCTATCATGGGGGCAGATATACAACCTGAGTTGTTGCACAATCGGACGCTAATCCTTGATGGTTATCGCGGTGAGATTTTTATTGAGCCAGAGCCGTTGATTGTCCAGGAGTATCAGCAAATAATTGAAGAAGAACAGGTTCTCAGTAAATTAGCTGAATGTGAGCAGCAACAGCAGGCACAGCTTAAAAGCGGAGAACAAGTGCTTGTGCAACTCAACGCAGGGCTTAGTTTAAAATATGAGCAGCAAATAGCGGACAGTATTGATGGCGTTGGACTGTATCGTACAGAGATCCCTTTTATGCTGCATAGTGGTTTTCCATCAGAAGATGAGCAGAAGAACCGTTATCAAGAAATATTGGAACTTTTCCCTGATAAGCCGGTGGTGCTGCGAACGCTGGATGTTGGTGCAGATAAACAACTTCCTTATATGCCGATTAATGAAGACAACCCTTGTCTTGGTTGGCGCGGAATTCGTATCACGCTGGATCAGCCTGAAATATTCCTGATTCAGCTCAGAGCGATGCTAAAAGCCAATGCTTCCACTGGCAATCTAAAGATACTTTTGCCGATGGTGACAAGCATTGAGGAAATTGATGAGGCACGAAAACTGCTTGAGAGGGCGAAATCTGAGGTTGAACAAGCCATCGCTAGAACGATTACCATGCCACAGATTGGCATTATGCTTGAAGTCCCTTCCACTATGTTTTTGTTGCCGCAATTAAAGAAACGGATTGATTTCGTCTCTATTGGCACAAATGACCTGACCCAATATTTGCTTGCGGTAGATCGCAATAATACACATGTAGCTTCACTATATGATAATTTGCATCCGGCTGTAATTAGAGCTCTGAAACTGGCTTTTGACGAATGCCAACGCCTTGCTCTCCCTATTAGCATATGTGGTGAAATGGCAGGTTTACCGCTCGGGGCATTAATATTGCTTGGTTTAGGTTATCGTAGCCTGAGCATGAGTGGCCGGAGTGTTCCGCGTATCAAATACTTGCTGCGCCATTTGGATGCTAATGATCTAGAACGTCTTATCAGCGTCATATTGAAAGCTGAAACTAGTGAGCAGATCAAAGGGTTGGCAGCCGAATTTATGGAGGCGAATAGTCTGGGTGGCCTGATTCGGGGCGGTATTTAGCTTTATCCATAGCACTTAGTCAGCTTACGCCCGACGGATTTCAAGATGTAATGCCGCCAACAACGCAATAGTTTGAAAGATGAAGGGAATAGTTGCCTATGCTATTATTTGCAATTATTTGTCTTAAGTTATTCAAGCAATATAATTCATTCGCAACAGATGATTTATTCACAATAGCATTCACACAACATATTTTTAGTGGGGAACGATGAGCACTAGCTATCTGGCATTTCCTAACATTGACCCTGTCATGTTTTCAATCGGGCCCGTATCTCTCCACTGGTACGGTTTTATGTATCTGGTTGGTTTTGTTTTTGCCATGTGGTTGGCAAATCGCCGTGCGGCACAACCGAACAGTGGCTGGAACAAAGTCGAAGTCGAGAACTTATTATATTCAGGGTTTGTCGGGGTTTTCGTTGGCGGACGTCTTGGCTATGTCCTGTTCTATAATCTCCCAATGTTCCTTGATAATCCCCTTTATCTGTTCAAGATTTGGGACGGAGGCATGTCTTTCCACGGTGGGTTGGTAGGGGTTATCTGTGCCATGTGGTGGTTTTCGCGCCGTACGAAGCGCCACTTTTTACAGACTGCTGATTTTGTCGCTCCGTTGGTTCCCTTTGGCTTGGGGATGGGGCGTATCGGTAACTTTATCAATGGGGAGTTGTGGGGGCGTGTTACGCTTGATACACCTTGGGCGATGTTGTTCCCGAGTTCCCGCAGCGAAGATATTGCATTGGCTACAACCAACCCTTCTTTATGGCCGATTCTGGAGAAATATGGTGTCTTACCCCGCCACCCGTCCCAGCTATATGAGATGGTACTTGAAGGCATCGTGTTGTTTATCATTCTTAACTTATTTATCCGTAAATCGCGCCCGATGGGGAGCGTTTCGGGGTTATTCCTGATCGGATACGGTGCATTCCGCATAATAGTAGAATTTTTCCGTCAGCCTGATGCCCAGCTCGGGCTGTTTGAAGGAATTAGTATGGGGCAACTCCTTTCCATTCCTATGATTTTAGTGGGAATATTTATGATGGTATGGGCATATAAATACCCCCGCAACAAAACTCGAAATGACAAGATACAAGAGGCAAAATGAAACAGTATCTGGATTTAATGAAAAAAGTGCTGGAAGAAGGCACTGCAAAAGATGACCGTACGGGGACGGGAACGCTTTCTATCTTTGGTCATCAGATGCGTTTCAATTTGCAAGAAGGTTTCCCATTGGTAACAACTAAGCGTTGCCATCTGCGCTCTATCATTCATGAGCTGCTTTGGTTTTTGAATGGTGATACCAATATCAAGTATTTGCATGATAATGGCGTGAGCATCTGGAATGAATGGGCCGATGAAAATGGAGATTTGGGACCTGTTTATGGTAAACAATGGCGCGCCTGGGGTTCTGCGGATGGTCGCCAAATCGATCAATTGACCCAAGTCCTTGAGCAGTTAAAAAGTGATCCTGATTCACGCCGGATTATTGTTTCTGCGTGGAATGTTGGGGAATTGGATAAAATGGCGTTGGCGCCGTGCCATGCGTTTTTCCAGTTCTATGTAGCAGATGGCAAACTTTCCTGCCAGCTTTATCAACGTTCCTGCGATGTGTTTTTAGGATTGCCCTTCAATATTGCAAGTTATGCTTTGTTGGTACATATGATGGCTCAGCAGTGTGATCTTGAAGTGGGTGATTTTGTTTGGACAGGGGGGGACACCCATCTTTACAGCAATCACTTGGAGCAGACTCATCTTCAGTTGGACCGTGAGCCGCGTGCATTGCCTAAACTGGTTATTAAACGCAAGCCAGATTCACTGTTTGATTATTGTTTCGAAGATTTTGCGATTGTGGATTATGACCCGCATCCGGGCATCAAAGCCCCAGTTGCGATCTAAGAACCATAATAGTTCAAAATTCAATATCAAATTGTTAAAGAGCGGGTTTTACCTGCTCTTTTTACATCTGTCGCTAACGGTTCTCAATATTAAAAATTAGCTTCCTGTCATTTTTGCGTGCCACTGCGCAAATAAAATGAAAAAGTCATTTCATCATTATTTTTTTCTGAAAACGCTTCGCATAATTCAATTAGTTGTCTTTTCATTTTTCTATGAATTGAAGATATTTGCTGCAAGAAACAGTGAGTCTGAACCAGAAAAAAATAAAATTGATATGGAAATAATGTGTTATCACAATAAAGCACTCAGCAATGCTGTAATTAGCAATGAAGCATCAGGATTTACATTATTGGAGTTATTGATAGCGATGTTTATCATTTCCATTAGCCTGTCTTGGGGAGTGTATCATTGGGAGAAATATCAGAACCGATTACATTTGCAATCAGCGGTGAATAACGTGCTGTCTTTTATGGAAAGGCAACAGGCTCAGGCAAACTATCTGAATCAGAATCGCACATTATGGTTAATGAGCGGGCAGTCTTGGTGTTTGGTATCTTCTATCACTCAGATATCTGACTGTGATGAAGGTGATGGCGCACGAGTTTATTCTCCTTATGATGATGTGCTTTTAGTATCATCTACGACGAATCGCATTGATTTTTATGGCGTCAGGAACACTGCCATGCCAGCCAATTTTATATTGGCAAACTCTGCCGGAGAAATTAGCGTGATAATTTCAGGGCGGGGGAGGATCAGGACATGCAGCGATACTATTAGCCAGCTTCCTCATTGTGAAGGAATAAAAAAACCATGATGCCGGCCATTTTCTGTTTTAAGCAAAAACAGACAGGGTTTTCTTTATTGGAAGTTTTGGTGGCAATGCTAATCGGTAGTGTGATTTTGGTCGCCATGACAAAAACTTACCCAATTTTATCAGGGCAAATTCTCGACCTCTATCGAAAGTATAGGTTGCATTATTTGGTAACTAGAACTGCCTATTTGATGGAAAAGGATATCAGGCGAGCAGGTTATTGCCGGGATAGAAAACAGTGTGAAGGAGAACCACTGATAATAAAAAATAAAAATACAGAATCCGTTAATTCCTGCATTATTGTTGCTTTTGATCTTAATTTAAATGATCGATGGGAAAAACCCGAACATATTGAATCTGAGTTTTTTGGTTATCGGTTAAATAACCGTGCTCTGGAATGGAAAAGAGGTGCGGGCGATTGTCAGGAAAATGGTTGGGAAAGGTTGTTTGATCTCAGAGAAATTGGGATTGATACCTTTTATCTTGAAAAGTTACAGGTAAAAAGAGGGCTGGTTTTCATTAGCTTGTCCATTAACGCTCATTGGCTTAAATCTCCATCCATTGTGCATCGCCATCAAACAACAATCCGGCTGCGCAATATCAGGGAGTGAAGAAAATGGCAGGAACTGATAATAAAAAACAGATAGTAAATAAGCAGCAGGGAAATATCTTGTTAGTCTCGATAATTATGCTGTTGGCATTGAGTTTAATGATGTTGAAATCACTCCATTATCAACAAGAAAATGCGATGTTTATGATGATGGATGAACAAAACTATTTGAATGCCTTTTGGCGGGCTGAATCATCATTAACATGGGGAAAAGTGCAATCATGGCGGATCAATCAACAAGGCATTGATGGTTGGTTTTGTTTGCAACAGATTGAATTTAATCTTAAAAGTTGTATCAGGCGTTATTCGGATACACTCTTTCTGCTAAAAGGCATAGCCCAATTTGCAGCAGAGGAAAATCTTGAACTTTATCAATGGATGAAACAGATGAAACACTCAAGTCAGGATACACTTACTCCTATAGAACTGGTTCCTGTTGAAAGTGGTTGGTTGGATTTTTGTCCTGTTCTTCAGGCCGAATTTTGCTTATGAAAATGCGCCATCAACCCGACCGGCAAGAAGGCATGAGTTTGCCAGAAGTCATGGTGGCATCTGTTGTATTTGCCATCTCTTTGCTGGGATTAATGCGTTACCACCAAGCATTGTCAGCAAATTTTCAGCAATATTGGGGGCAGCTTAAGGCCGTGCGATATGCCCATGATCAGTTGGAACAATATGAACGTTTGGAAGGGCAGGGAGAATTCGGGGAAACAGGAGGAAAAACGGCATCAGAGCAGAAATGGAAGATGGAATTTCAACGAGAGTTTCGCTCTTTTGGCTGCTATCAGGTAACAGTTAAGTTGACAGTACATTACAATAAACTAAGTAAATTAGAGCGCTGGTTTTGTGCAAGTGGGAAGAATATAACTAACATCCATTATAGCCCACCTCTATCAATTAATTAAAGTAAAATCAACTAATTGATTTTACTTCAGACCGCTGACAAACCTCGTTGAAAGTAACGGGGTTTGTCGCATTCATTATCACTCATTATCTGCCGATTTTTCCTTATTGCTCCCCGATACGCCCTTTTTCGCCCGGGTACAGGCCGCCCACAGCGGGCAATGCTGGCAAATACCCGCGGCCGTCCGGTAATAACGGTATCCCTGACGGCCAGTGGTGGTATAAATCAGCTTTTCGCCCTGCGGGCAGACATAGCAGTCTTGTTGTGCGTCATAAATAAACTGTTTCTTTTGAAAGTCATTCGGCCCTTTGTTGGGGCGTCGATACACGGAGAAGGCAAGCGTAGCGCGTCAGCTGACTCTACGAACCATCAAGAGAGAAACGCTTTCCGACTGGTTATCAAGATTAGCTCCCCCTAACATCAGAAATCAACCATGCCAACTTCTGATGTTGAGACGATTTTAAGATAACCCTTTTACCATTCTCCGTAGGGGTATTTTTTCCCTTTGATAAAGGCTTTTATCCTCTCGGAATATTCCCCATAGCCATCAGAATGTTTGGTTTTCCCCTGACACACTGTCATCTTATCGTCGGAAACCGATTCTCCCATCGAGATCAGGATATTATCGCCGTTGTTTTTATCATATCCCCGCAACCAGGAGCGAGCCGCTCCACCGGGAGCCAGACCAATAAATATTGTATCCCGATAGAATATATGGCCTTTAACGACGCGCCCGACATAAGGCTCGCGCATCAGTTGCCGAACCTCAGGTGTGAAGTTAAACAGGGTCTGGAAGGGTTTTTTATCAATCACAGAATCCCAACAAACCATCAGCCGTTTGGGAAGCGCTTCACCATGGTTTCTGATAGCGCCGCCACCGCCGCCTATTTTTTTATCCCAGGTAGTTACACTACGATAATGTGAATTGGCACCATCTGGCATAAGTTTTTGAACAATATAATTATCTTCGTCCTGAAACTGGACAAAACTGATACTGACCGGAAAATATTCTGGGGTGTTAAATTGAAACTCCCACCGATTATAAGGCAGCGGCTCACTTTTACGCACAATGGGTTTGTAGGTCACCACCCGTTTTCCGGGGGGGGGGTAAGACTGGCAGGCCGCTAAGCCCCATACCAATCCAAAACCCAGCAGTGATATTAAGATTTTTCTTTTCATTATGAGATTTCCAAAAGTTGAGGGATGCCCTGTTTTTACCATTCACCATAGGGATAGGTTTTTCCTTTGATAAAGGCTTTTATCCTCTCGGAATATTCCCCATAGCCATCAGAATGTTTGGTTTTCCCCTGACACACAGTCATCTTATCGCCGGAAACCGATTCACCCGTAGAGATCAGGATATTATCGCCGTTGTTTTTATCGATGCCGCGTAACCAAACACGGGCAGCCCCCCCCGGTGCCAAACCAATGAATATCGTATTTCGGTAATCAGGTGGCTGTTTTTCATAACCCGGGTAGAAAGCAGGCTCACGCATCAGTTGCTGAACCTCAGGTATGAAGTTAAACAGGGTCTGGAAGGATTTTTTATCAATCACAGAATCCCAACAAACCATCAGCCGCTTGGGAAGCGCTTCGCCATGGTTTCTGATAGCGCCGCCACCGCCGCCTATTTTTTTATCCCAGGTAGTTACACTACGATAATGTGAATTGGCACCATCTGGCATAAGGAGTTGGTCAATATAATTATCTTCATCCTGAAACTGAACAAAGCTGATACTGACCGGAAAATATTCTGGGGTGTTAAATTGAAACTCCCACCGGTTATAAGGCAGTGGCTCACTTTTACGTACAATAGGTTTGTAGGTCACCACCCGCTTTCCGGGTGGGTAAGACTGGCAGGCCGCTAAGCCCCATACCAGTCCAAAACCCAGCAGTGATATTAAGATTTTTCTTTTCATTATGAGATTTCCAAAAGTTGAGGGATGCCCTGTTTTTACCATTCACCATAAGGATAGGTTTTTCCTTTGATAAAGTTCCTGATGTATTCAGGATACTCACCATAGCCATTAAGTACGTTGGTTTTTCCCTGACACACAGTCATCTTATCGCCGGAAACCGATTCACCCGTAGAGATCAGGATATTATCGCCGTTGTTTTTATCGATGCCGCGTAACCAAACACGGGCAGCCCCCCCCGGTGCCAAACCAATGAATATCGTATTTCGGTAATCAGGTGGCTGTTTTTCATAACCCGG